>CAYSCC010000400.1:0-2103 GCA_964429375.1 uncultured Chakrabartia sp. | reverse complement strand
CGGGCCTGACAATCGCAACCTGGATCGTGAGGTCATAGAGCGTGCGTGGCTTCATGCGCGGCAACATGTTGATCTGCGCCCGGCTCTCGACCTGGAAGACGCCGATACTGTCTCCCCTGCACAGCATGTCATAGACGTGCGGATCGCTTGAATCGATGTCGATCTCCAGCGTGTGATCGCCAAGCCCGCTGGCGCGCATCAGATCAGAGGATATGCGGATGCAGGTCAGCATGCCCAGGGCCAGAACATCGACCTTCATCAGGCGCAGGGCATCGATATCATCCTTGTCCCATTCGATGAAGCTGCGGTTGTCCATGGCGGCATTGTGGATCGGGACCGTCTCATCAAGCCTGTCCTGAGTCAGCACAAACCCGCCAACATGCTGCGAGAGATGTCGGGGAAAATGCAGGATACGCTCCGAAAGGACCTTCAGTCGGGCAATGTCGGGGTTGTCGGGGTCAAAGCCTGCCTCCCTCAGGCGCCGGTCATCAGGTTTGCTGCCAAAGCTGCCCCACACGGTTCCTGCGAGCCGCGCCGTGACGTCTTCGGTCATGCCAATTGCCTTGCCAACCTCCCGTACGGCACTTTTGGGGCGATAGTGGATGACAGTTGCCGCAATGCCGGCCCGATGCCGGCCATATCGCCTGTACACATACTGCATGACCTCTTCGCGGCGCTCATGCTCGAAATCGATGTCGATATCGGGCGGCTCCTTTCGGTCCGAAGAAATGAAGCGCGAAAAGAGCAGGTCATAGTGCATGGGATCAACCGACGTCACGCCAAGCAGGAAGCAGACAGCGGAATTGGCGGCAGACCCCCGCCCCTGACAGAGGATGGGTGGAACTTGCGCGCGCGCGAACGTCACCAGGTCATGCACCGTCAGGAAGTAATAGGCGAACCCTTCCGTCCTGATCAGGGCCAGCTCCTCGCGCACGGTCCGGCGGAGTTTGGGCGGTATCCCAGTGGGATGTCGCCGGATTGCACCCTGCCAGGCCAGGTGCGCCAGCCAGTCATCCGCAGACCAGCCCTGCGGGATCGGCTCGCGCGGATATTCATAACGGAGCTGGCCGAGGTCGAACCGGATCCGTTCCGACAGGCGGATCGTTTCTGCAATGGCTTCGGGCCAGGCAGCAAACAAGCGGGCCATTTCGGCCGGCGATTTCAGATGCCGTTCGGCATTGGCCCCAAGCAGCCGACCGGCCTTGTGGATTGTCGTGCCATGCCGGATACAGGTCATGACATCGTGGAGCGGACGATCTTCGCCAACGGCATAGAGCACATCATTGGTTGCCAGAAGGGGAACCCCTGCCGTTGCCGCAATGTCGCGATGGCCCGCCAGTCGCCTGGCATCGGATCCGGCATACACCATCGAAACGCCAAGCCAGACCTGCCCGGGTGCGGCCTGTTCGAGTGACTTGAGCAGCTTTGCCAGGGCCGGACCAGTGCTGTCCCGGATCGGGCGTGGAGGGCAGGCGCCATCATGCGGATAATCCGGGGGGTTCTTGTGGATCTCTTCATCGCCGCCACTGGCATAGGGGAGAACGATCAGCAGAAGATCATCGAGAAAATCGAGCAGGTCTGTAAAGAAGAGGATGCAGCTTCCCTTGGCTGCCCTCATGTTGCCCCGGGTCAAAAGCCTGGTCAGCCGACCCCAGCCATGGCGCGTTGCAGGATAGGCAATGATGTCAGGCGTCCCGTCTGCAAAGACCAGTCTCGCACCGGTTGCAAGGCGAAGCCCGTTGCCTGCGGGGGCTTCCTGCAGGGCAGCCCAGGCCCGCACTACGCCTGCTACGCTGTTGCGATCCGCAATGCCGAGCGTGTGGAGCCCCAGCGCCATGGCCCGTGCGACCATGTCGGCAGGCAGGGATGCGCCGCGCAGGAACGAATAGCTGGTGGTCGCAACCAGTTCTGCAAATGCGGTGTGGCTCATGCAAAAAGCCCATGCAGATACCAGTCCGGCGAACGGGCCTCGTTGCCGTACAGGCCATGCCGGAAAAGCCAGAAACGGCGTCCTTTTTCATCCTCGACACGAAAATAGTCGCGAGTCATCCCGCCTTTCCCGGCTTCATAAACCTCACGACGCCGCCACCAGTCGGATGCGAT
>CAYSCC010000399.1:0-2107 GCA_964429375.1 uncultured Chakrabartia sp. | reverse complement strand
GTAATAGGAGCCCAAACATAGGGTAAAGTTGCAGCTTGAGCCGCTTGTGCTTCAAGGTCCGCAATGGTTGCGCCGCCTTCGAGTGGGCCTGCATCCTTGGAAGCAGAAATTCCGGAGGGCTCAATTTTTGGCTTCCTCATCAAGCCTATCACCAATGCCGCAGCTGCGATGACGGCCGCTGCGCACAGAATGATGCGCGGTATCGACGAGTTGCTTGCGAATGGCGCAGGCATGCCTTGCTTTCCCGTTGAATTTGCAGGTTGCAGTCTAGCGAAACGGGATCAAGATGATAGAGTGGTGATGGAGACAGCGCCTGAAACCGCCGCCGGCCCGGGACTTTGGCGGGTGACATTGGGTCTGTACTTTGGGGGGTGGGAACTTTGTCGCAGCCGCTGCGGATCGCAATAGTCGGGTCTGGACCTGCAGGGCTGAGTGCTGCCTCTCGCGCAGCAAAACTGGGTCTGTCGCACATACTTCTCGAAAAGACGGATCACCTTTCCGACACGATCTACAAATATCAGAAGGGCAAGCATGTCATGGCAACGCCGAGCCAGCTTGTGCTGCGCTCGGACGTGGATTTCGCAGCAGGCAAGCGGGAGTCCGTACTTGATACCTGGGACCTTCAGATCGCGGCAAACAAGGTCAATGTTCGTACCAATGCAGAGGTAAAGGCCATATCCGGCCAAAAAGGCAATTTCAGGATTGAGCTTGCAAGCGGCGACGCTCTGTTTGCTGAATACGTGATCCTGGCGATTGGAACGCAAGGCAATCCGAACAAGTTGCGCTGTCCGGGGTCAGACCTTCCGAACATCCAGTATCAGCTCGACGATCCCGGAGAATATGTTGACGAACATATCGTGGTGATTGGCGGGGGAGACGCGGGAATAGAAAATGCGCTGGGCCTCGCTGCCGATCCGGAACAGCGCAATATCGTGACTCTGGTCAACAGAGGACCGGAATTTTCCGCCGCCAAGGACGCGAACGTTAAGGCGCTCCTTGACGCTCGCGATGCCGGACGTCTCCTTGTCAGGGTCAGTACAACGACAAGCAAGATCGAACCGGGATTCATCACCTTCGACACTGCCGACGGTGAGGTTCGCGTCAAATGCGACCGTGTCATTGCGCGTATGGGATCAGCGCCGCCCCGCGCGTTTGTCGAGAGCTGCGGCGTGGAATTCTCGAGCGAGGACCGCGTCTCATACCCGAAGCTGAGCGCAACCTTTGAATCAACTACCCCGGGCATTTTCGTGATAGGCGCGCTAGCTGGCTATCCGCTCATCAAGCACTGCATGAACCAGGGCTATGACGTTGTGGAATTCATCAACGGCAATACCGAACTCAAGCCAGCGGACGAACCCATCCTCGAAGCCAAGTTCAAGGATCTGCCCGGCCGGAAAAGTGTTGCGGAATGGCTCGAATTCCTGCGCAGCAACATTGTTGTCCTGAACGAAGTTTCGCCGCTTCAGATGCGCGAATTCATGCTGGATTCGGACGTGCGCCTGTACCGCAAGGGCGACATCGTCTTTGTACGCAACGACCCGGGTTCTTCGCTCTTCGGCATTGCAAGTGGCACTCTCCATGTTCAGGTCGACGCGGCGGATCCCGACGTCACCGTGCCGGTTGGGGCTGGTCTGATCGTCGGCGAGGTTGGTCTGATCTCCGGCCGTCGCCGCGGAGCGACCGTGGTTGCGGCTGAGGACAGCATTTGTATTGAAGTCTCCCGAACGGCAGCCCTGAAATTGCAATCCTCCGTGCCGGCGGCCAAGCGCGCGATCGAACGCATATCGACTGAACGCCAGCTTTTGCAGATGTTCGGTTCCGGCCTGCGCTCCGAGGATCTGCGGGACATACTCGACAGCGCTGAGATAGTGACTGTGAATGCGGGAAAGCCAGTCATAACCGAAGGTGAGGATGGGGACGATATTTTCGTCATTCGCCAGGGATCGATGGTTGTCGAAAAGTCGGTCGGCGGAAAACCAGTCTTCCTGAACTACCTGCCTGCGGGATCCTATGTGGGTGAAATGGCGCTCATCGGTGGAGGGCTGCGGACAGCAACCGTGCGGGCGGCCATCAAATCGGAAGTGATCCGGCTTCAGGGAGGGGCCTT
>CAYSCC010000398.1:0-2120 GCA_964429375.1 uncultured Chakrabartia sp. | reverse complement strand
CCGCGTGCCATGCGTTTGCCTGCTCGGGATTTTCAGCCGCAAAGCCGACAGTGCCACCATTGGCGCCGCAGGCCGGTTCACCGTTGATCGGCTTGGTGATCGAAAAGATCCCGGTCTTGGTCATGTAGAACACGCGGCCCTTGTCGTCCGCATTGCCTGGGGGCACGCCGAGCGTGCCAAGCACTGCGTCATAGAATTTCTTTGACGCCTCGATGTCATTGGCGCCTACCATGATGTGACTGAACATGTCTTGCTCCATCCGCGTTGTTTTATGATCCCGGAGCTCTGGCCAGAGAGCCAGAAACCCGACCGCAGGCATCCGGCGCGTGCCGAAGCCTGACTTTCCTGCCTTGAATGCAAAATCGGAAATGCTCAAGCGTTCGGAGGCCAGTTTTTTGAAAGTTCTGCAGGGAGCGCGCACGCGGGCCGCTTGCTGTAACGTCATGCTGGCCTCCCAGAAGGGGTCCTGCAATATGCCTGGCTGCGAAGCCTTGTGTTCTCCTTTGGGATTCCTATGCTTTTGATCATCCAGAAGGAGAATTCGGAATGAGTCGTGCCAGAACCGCACTTTTTGCCGCTGCCTGCGCGGCCTTGGCCCTGTCGATCACGTCGGCAACAGCTGCAAGCAAGGGCTCAACCCCGCCCAAGGTCTCTGCGCCTGCGCTCGATCCGGCGACGGAACAACTGCTTGATGCCGCAATCGCGGGCGATCACCGGTCGGCACAGGACAAGGCGCGCGATGTGTATCGCCATCCAAAGGAGGCACTCGCCTTTTATGGTCTGACTTCGACCATGTCGGTGATCGAGGTTGCTCCCGGTGCGGGATGGTGGACCGAATTGCTTGCCCCCCTGCTGCGAGACAGTGGCAAGCTGCAGGTGGCAATGAACACCAATCTCAACGGTCCGGGACGGCGCGGTCTCAGCGAAACGTTGGCCCGTTATGCGGCTGATCCAAAGGTCTATGGCAAGGTTGAACTCATCAACTATGCCCCAGCCCATGGCGGCAAGCTTGGGGCAGATGGCAGCGCGGACATGGTGCTTGTCTTTCGCCACATGCATGGGCTGATCGGAAACAACCTGGCGCCACAAGCGCTCAAACTCTATTTCGATGCGCTCAAGCCTGGTGGGGTTCTAGCCATTGAACAGCATCGCTGGCCAGACGCATTGCCGTATCCGGAAAGGAAGGAAGGCTGGGAAGGGGCCAATAGCGGTTATATCAAGGAAGCTGATGTCATCGCGCTGGCAACGGCGGCCGGCTTCAGGCTTGTCGGGAAGAGCGAGATCAATGCCAATCCCAAGGACACGCGGGACCATCCTCGAGGTGTATGGAACTTGCCGCCGGTTCTGCGGGATGGCGCGGTCGACAAGGACAAGTTTCTGGCCATAGGCGAGTCAGACCGGATGACCCTCAAGTTCATCAAGCCTGCAGCCTGAGTTCGCCTTTCACGGGGCAAGCAGCAGGCCTGCCAGGGCTGCGCTCATCAGGTTGGCGAGACTCCCGGCCATGAGGGCCTTCAGCCCCAGTCGGGCAATGACTGGGCGCTGGCTCGGCGCAAGCCCGCCAGTGACCGCCATCTGGATGGCAATCGAACTGAAATTTGCAAAGCCGCACAGCGCGAAAGTCACAACCCCGACAGTCAGTGGCGACAGGCCCGATTGCATCTGACCCAGGCTGATGAACGCGACAAATTCGTTGAGGACGACTTTCGTGCCAAACAGGCCGCCAGCGGTGCCCGCTTCGTGCCAGGGGATGTTGAGCAGGACCATCAGCGGCTGGAAAAGCCAGCCCAGGAGCTGCTGAAAGCTGAGGTCGGGATATCCAAACCAGCTGCCGATGCCGCCAAGGATCCCGTTGGCAAGCGCCACGAGCGCGACGAAAGCAAGCACCATGGCACCAACAGCCACGGCGAGCTTGACGCCGGTCTGGGCCCCTTGCGCCGCAGCCATGATGATGTTGGCGGGTCGTTCTTCATCATGGCTGGCCTCGGCAAGGATCACAGGTTCGATCTCAGCGTCCTTTGGATCATCGGGCATCATGATCTTGGCCATCAGGATCGCGCCGGGTGCGGACATGAAACTCGCGGCGAGCAGATAGTCGATCTTGATTCCCATCGACGCAT
>CAYSCC010000397.1:0-2126 GCA_964429375.1 uncultured Chakrabartia sp. | reverse complement strand
AGACGCAGGCGCTTTTCGGGGATTATGACAAATCCTACTCGAACGTATTTGCAGCCACAGCCATCGGCGGAACACCGGCCACACCGACGGTTGGCATTGAAGCCTATATTGACCCGACCAAGCGCAGGACGTTCGTCGGTCAGGCCAATCTGGAATGGATGGTGTCGACAGGTCCGTTCCGCCACGTGATCCTGTTCGGGGGTGAAGTGACCAGCCAGAATTCGAAGAATGAACGCGTCAACGGCTTCTTCGATCCCCTGGTCCTGTCCTCCGCGAACTGGCGGCGGATCATTGCCGTCACCGATCCGCTCTCCATTCCGCCGATCTTCTTTGTTGCCGGCCCGACGGGCAACAGCAACCGAAAGGTTCGCAGCAATCTGGATCAGGTTTCCGTCTATCTTCAGGATCAGATCAGCCTGGGTGACGCATTCGAGCTGATTGGCGGAGTGCGTTACGACCGTTACGAGAATGCCATAACCAACGTGTTCACGGGGGGCCAGGTCAGCCGGGTGGACGATCTTTGGTCGCCACGCGTCGGGCTGGTCTACAAACCGGTGAGCACTGCATCGATCTATGTCAGCTATTCGAAATCCTATCTGCCCCAAGGCGGTGACCAGTTTGTCACATTCGACGCGACCAATGCCGCACTGAAGCCGGAAACGTTCGACAATTACGAACTTGGCGCAAAGTGGAATATCAAGCCAGATCTGACGCTGACAGCAGCGGTCTACCGGCTCGATCGCGGAAACACGCGTGCGAACGGCCCAGTTTCGGGAACGATCGTCCTGACGGGAGAGCAGCGGAGCAGTGGATTCGAAGTTGCCTTGACGGGCCGCGTGACGCCGCAGTGGATGACCAGCATTGGCTATGCCTACACCAAGGCGAAAATTCGGGAAACGACGACGGCCGCGCCCGCTGGTCGGCGCGTCGGACAAGTCCCCAAAAGCCAGTTCTCCTTTTGGAACCGGTATGATGCCACGGAACGGCTGGGCATTGGTGCTGGGCTCTATTACCAGTCGCGCGAGTTTGCCTCGATCAGCAATACCACGGTTCTTCCGGCTTTTGCCCGCATTGATGCAGCGCTCTTCTACAAGGTGACAGACCGCATCGAAGCCCAGCTCAATGTCGAGAATTTGACTGGAAAGAGATATTTCCCGGTTGCGCACAACGACAACAACATTTCCACAGGAGCACCCATCAACGCACGCTTCACCATCAACGCGAAATTCTGAGTCTTCTGGCGGCCCCCGCGCACCCCTCTCTCCCGCTTGCGGGGGCCGCCGGGGGAAGGCATAGGGGCGGGCATGAAACATGCTCTTTCCGTCACACGCGCCCAGAATTTTTCCGAATGGTACCAGGAGGTCATTGCAGAAGCTGACCTTGCCGAGGAATCCGGCGTCCGGGGGTGCATGGTCATTCGCCCATGGGGATACGGCATCTGGGAACGCATCCAGAAGCTGATGGATGCACAGATCAAGCTGGCCGGCGTTGAGAACTGCTACTTTCCGCTCTTCATTCCCCTGTCTTTCTTCGAAAAGGAAGCAGACCATGTGGACGGCTTTGCCAAGGAAATGGCTGTCGTTACCCATCATCGCCTGAAGTCAATATCCGGGAAGCTCGCGCCAGACCCGGACTCACGGCTTGAGGAGCCGCTTGTCGTGCGGCCGACATCGGAAACAGTGATCGGTGCGGCCATGAGCCGATGGATCCAATCCTGGCGCGACCTCCCATTGCTGACCAATCAGTGGGCGAATGTCGTACGCTGGGAAATGCGAACCCGCATGTTCCTGCGCACCAGCGAATTTCTATGGCAGGAAGGCCATACCGCGCACGCCGACAAGGCCGAGGCAATGGCTGAAACCCTGCGCGCACTTGAAATGTACAGGGCCTTTGCGGAGGGGCCGCTGGCCATGCCCGTCGTGGCTGGCGAAAAGCCGGAGAATGAGCGCTTTCCCGGTGCGGACGCGACCTATTCGATTGAGGCCATGATGCAGGACGGCAAGGCGCTTCAGGCCGGCACGTCGCATTATCTCGGGACCACATTCGCCGAAGCTGCAAATATTCGCTACCAGGACAGGGATGGCGGGCTCCAGCTGTGCCACACAACAAGCTGGGGCGTTTCCACG
>CAYSCC010000396.1:0-2134 GCA_964429375.1 uncultured Chakrabartia sp. | reverse complement strand
CACGCGCGCGGGCTAGCGGGGCAAGGGAAAAGAGCAGCGCAATCAGCAGGCCGTAGAGCGCCCCGAGCAGCAAGGGCATAGGGTAGACATCCAGTCGTGGTGCGATCGGCAACATATCCCCGGCTAGCGAGGCGACAAGCCAGGGCACCAGGGCGCCGACTGTCAGGCCTGCACCGATCGCGATTGCCGAAACTGCAGTGATCTGGGCCAGATAGGTCACGAAAATCGTCGAAGATGATGCACCGAGCGCCTTGAGGGTGGCAATGCTTTCGCGCTTGCCGTCCAGCCAGGACGCGACGCCGTTGCCAACACCAATCCCGGCCACTGCAAGAGACGCAAGGCCGATGAGTGCGAGAAACTGGCCAAGTCGTTCGATGAAGCGGCGCGTACCCGGGGCGCCATTGCTTCGATCCCGAAACTCCCAGCCAGCACCTGGGAACTGGCTTGTCAGAGCTTCTGTGGCCTTGACCGGGTCAACCCCGTCGCGAACCTTGATACGATATTTGGTGGTAAAGAGACTGCCCGGCTGGATGAGGCGGGTTGCATCCACCCCCGCCATGTCTGCCATGACAACAGGCCCAAGCGTAAAGCCTTCGCCGACCCGATCAGGTTCCTCGTCAATGATGCCCGCGATGCGAAACTGGGCCTCACCAACCCTGATTTGACTGCCGACCTTGAGGCCAAGTTTTTCCGCCAGCGCTGGGGCAATTGCGACGTCGGTGCCCGCCGGCCTTGTTGTGATTGCGCCGTCTGCCAGGCGAAGCGCTCCGTACAGTGGATAACGGGCATCGATGCCCTTGAGTTCGACCAGCAATGACTGGCTGCCATCCATTGTGGTCGCCATTGCCCGCATCTGCGTGGTTTCGGAGACTGTTCCGTACCGCGCAAAGGCTGCCCTTTCCTCATCCGTGGCACTGCGCTGCGCAGCTTCCGCCTGAAAGTCGCCTCCAAGGATGACCTGACCCTGCTCTGCTAACCCGGTCAGGATGGATGACGTCAGGCTGCCTATGCCAGCCAGTGCTGCGACCCCGAGAAACAGGCAAACGGCCAGAAGCCGCAGCCCCGCCTTGGAGCCGCGCAAGTCACGCAGTGCAAACCGCAGCGCTTCCTTCATGCAGCGACCGTGTTGGCCAGGATCCTGCCATCCTGCATTTCGACGATGCGCCCGCACCGCGCGGCGAGCGAAGGGTCATGCGTAATGATGAACAGGGTGGCTCCTGTATCGGCCTGCCGTTCGAACAGGACGTCCATGATCTGAGTGCCTGTCTTGGCATCGAGGTATCCGGTCGGCTCATCAGCGAACAGAATCTGGGGCCGCGTTGCCAATGCCCGGGCAATCGCAACCCGCTGCTGCTCTCCACCTGAAAGCTGCGCGGGGTAATGGCCAGTGCGAGCAGCAAGGCCAACAAGTGCAAGCTCTTCTCTGGCCCGATCAAAGGCGGACGGCATCCCTGCAAGTTCTATCGGAACCGCCACATTTTCCAATGCGGTCATGGTCGGCAGCAAGTGAAAGGCCTGCAGGATGATCCCGATCCGGCCACGGCGGGCAAGGGCCAGACCGTCTTCATCCAACTTGCCAAAGTCAGCGCCAGCAATTTCAATGTCACCGCTTGTCGCGCGCTCCAGGCCGGCCAGAACTGCCATCAGCGAAGATTTTCCTGACCCCGATGCGCCCAGCAGGGCAACGGTTTCTCCCTTGCCGACCGCCAGATCAATTCCTCGCAGAATTTCGACGCGCGCGTCTTTTTCTCCGAGTGTCAGCGTGACATTGCGGGCATTCATCACAATATTGGGGGAAGACATTGAGGACTTTCTGATGAAGCGACTGGGTATATATGGGTTGGCGTTGGTATTTCTCCAAGCTCTTGCGCTCGTTTTTGCGCAGCCTGCCTTTGCGAAAGAACGCCTTGTCCTTGCATTCGGGGATAGTCTCACAGCAGGCTATGGGCTCAGGCCCAACGAAAGTTTTCCTGCCCAGCTACAAGCCGCGCTCTTGCGAGGAGGTATTTCCGCACGCGTCCATAACGCTGGCGTTTCCGGTGATACAAGTGCGGCAGGGCGCGGACGACTGGCCTTTGTTCTGGCGGGGCTGAAGGCAAAGCCCGATCTCGTCATTGTTGAACTTGGCGCGAAT
>CAYSCC010000395.1:0-2153 GCA_964429375.1 uncultured Chakrabartia sp. | reverse complement strand
CCATTCGCGGCACCATACTGCTTGATGGCGCAGGCTATGATGTTCCACGTCAGATGGCCAATGCCGGCCCGATGCTTGGGCAACTCTATCGCGATGCCTTTTCCGAAAACAGGGATCTGCAGCTCCGACTTTCGCCGATCGCCCACGCAGCAGGACCCAATTCGGCGAACTGGCTTATTCTCTTCGACAAGGCACGGCCCGATTCAACCAGCCAATCCACTGCACTAGCCGACGCGTTGAGCCATGCCGGAAGTTCCGTCCGTGCCGTTCCGATCGCAGACACAAGCCATATGCAGCTCAACCGCAACCTAGGGCTTTCAGGAGACGAAGCGACCCGCCTCGTCGATCAGTTCCTGGCGAAGGCCCTATAGGGCGACAGGCTCACCCGCTTCGAGCTTGTGTGAACACCCAAGTGCAACCGGATCACACGCCGGGCAGATTGCCGCCACCGTTACCCAGCCGCGCTTGCGCTGCTCCGCGGACACGTCCGGTGGCGTCCCAAGCGGCAAGAAGAGCCTGCGGGCGCTGGCCTGCATGAGGCCAGCATCGACCAAAGGGTCGAGAAACAGCGAAAAACCAACGGCGGGCTCTTCCTGGCCATCCGCATGCAGGATTGCATAGCTTCCACCGCGCCCTGCCTCTCCAGCAAGGCCTTCTGCAAACAGCGAAAATCCGATCCAGCTCTGATATTCAAAGCCGTGCCGCTCCGTTGGATCCAGTGTGACGCGCACATCGCCTGCAAAGAACGCCGCAATCTCTTCCAGCGCCTCCAGGCGGGTCTCCAGCACGTCGCCAAGGCCCAGGCCGCGCAAGGCTGCGACAGCAGTCTCGATGGGACCGGCTGCACTGATCAACGGCATGAACGCCTGCCCTCCCGCCGAGGCCAGGCTGCCAGCGTCCTTGGCATCAAGCGCCGCCTTGATGGGCTCTAGAGAATCCGGCCTTACAGGGAGCGGCCCAGCCGCAAGCAGGTCGACCAGATCAGGAAGCGTCAGGTCCAAAGTGATGGATTTCACGCCGGCAGACCTGAGTGCTTCGATTGCGATGCCGATCACTTCGATCACCGCAGCAACGGAATCTGACCCGACGAGTTCCGCGCCGGCCTGAATCAATTCCCGTTCCGGGCGCAATTGTGTTGCCTTCAGCTTGAGGACCGGCCCCCCGTAGCTGATCCGAAGCGGGCGTGCGACACCGGCAAGCCGCGTTGTGGCAATACGGCCAACCTGCGCAGTAATGTCGGGACGGAAAGCCAACGTCTGCTGGGAGACAGGGTCGACAAAGCGAAGCAAATCCTTGGACCGCGCAGACTTGAGCCGGCAAACAAGTTCTTCCTCGAATTCCACAAGAGGTGGAGCAACACGGCCATAGCCATGCCCGGCCACGCAATCGAGCACAGCCCGCAAAATTGCGGCAGCAGCCTCTGCCTCGGGCGGCAGACGATCACGCAATCCTTCTGGTAGCAATCCGTTTGTCATCGCGGGCGCTGTTAGCCTGCCCGCGCCCGAATGGCCAGATCAGTATTTTTCGAGCTGCACCATCATCTTGCGATAGCCGTTCACGAAACTCTGGGCGACGCGCACCGGCTCTTCCAGAACATTCACGCGCATCCGGCGCTTGGCCATTTCTTCCAGCAGAATCGTCACCTGCAGCTCCGCAAGACGCGCGCCAACGCAACGATGGATGCCATAGCCAAACGACAAGTGGCGACGGGCATTTTCACGCTTGATATCGAGCTTGTCGGCATCCGGGAAAATGCTTTCGTCCCGGTTTGCGGAAATATACCACATGATGACCTTCTGGCCTGCCTTGATCTTGTGGCCTTCCAGCTCAGTATCAGAAAGCGCAGTCCGACGCATATGTGCAAGCGGGGTTTGCCAGCGAATGATTTCGCTCACGGCATTGGGGATGAGCGAAGGATCGGCTTCCAGCATCGCGCGCTGATCCGGGAACTTGTTGAGTGAATAGGCCAGGCCAGACATGGTGTTGCGGGTCGTGTCGTTGCCACCTACGATAAGGAGAACAAGATTGCCCATGAACTCGCCCATGCCCATGTCTTTCATGGCCTCGGAATGGATCATCATGGAGATCAGGTCAGGTGTCGGGGCCTTGTCAACGCGCTCATCCCAGAGCTTCTTGAAATAGCCACCCATTTC
>CAYSCC010000394.1:0-2153 GCA_964429375.1 uncultured Chakrabartia sp. | reverse complement strand
AGCTTGGAGACTGCGCCCGGCGGGGGTCAGCTAAAGGAATTGGGCCCGGCCGTCACCCGGTTTCCGGGGTTGCTTGATCAGGCCGCGCTCGACGCGCGCGGTCGCCGCTCTGCTGACCGTGATCTTGTCCAGTTGTCCCGCCTGACCAATGTCCAGCGGCGTCATGCTTTCATGTTCGGCGAGGATCGCAATCACCCGCCATTCCGGAATTTTCAGGCCAAAGCGCTTTCGATAGCTCTGCGAAATGCGGCTGCTTACAGCATTTGAGGCAACCGACAGGCGATATGGCAGGAATCGATCGAGGCGAAGCATAGGAATTGACCTTTACCGCGCTTTCATTTAGTTGCAATTGAAACTATCTATTTCCCGGAGACTGATCATGGCCGACCTGTTCGAGAATCCCCTCGGTCTCGACGGATTCGAGTTCTTTGAATTCTGCGCACCGGAAAAGGGACTGCTCGAGCCCGTATTCGAAATGCTCGGGTTCACAAGGATCGCCCGTCACCGTTCAAAGGATGTCGACCTGTGGCGGCAGGGCGAAATCAACCTGATTGCCAATTATGAACCGCGTTCCCCGGCGGCTTATTTTGCTGCCGAACATGGTCCTTCGGCCTGCGGGATGGGCTTTCGCGTGCGCAATGCCAGATTGGCCTATGAAGAAGCAGTTGCGCGTGGTGCAGAGCCGGTCGAGACCCGAACCGGGCCGATGGAGTTACGCCTGCCCGCCATCCGCGGCATAGGCGGCGCGATCATCTACCTGATCGACCGCTATGGCGATGCACTTTCAATTTACGACATCGATTTCGAATATCTGCCGGGTGTTGACCGGCATCCGGTGGGTGCGGGGTTCCGGCTGATCGATCACTTGACCCACAATGTCTATGGCGGCCGCATGGACCATTGGGCGAAATTCTATGAACGCGTCTTCAATTTCCGCGAGATCCGCTATTTCGACATCAAGGGCGAATATACCGGCCTCACCAGTCGCGCCATGACCGCCCCAGACGGCAAGATCCGCATTCCGCTCAATGAAGAAGGCAAGGCAGGCGGCGGCCAGATCGAGGAGTTCTTGCGCCAGTATAATGGCGAGGGCATCCAGCACATTGCGTTCATCTGCGATGATCTGCTTGCCTGCCTCGACCGTGTCCGCGCACTCGGCGTGCCCCTGATGACGGCACCACCTGCAACCTATTATGAAATGCTGGAGGAACGGCTGCCTGGCCATGGAGAGCCTGTCGCCGAACTGAAGGCCCGCGGCATCCTGCTCGATGGCTCGACCGCAGACGGCGACCCGCGCCTGCTGCTTCAGATTTTCTCCCAGACGTTGATTGGTCCAGTCTTCTTTGAATTCATCCAGCGCAAGAAGGATGAAGGCTTTGGCGAAGGCAATTTCACTGCATTGTTCAAGTCGATGGAACGGGACCAGCTTCAGCGTGGCGCTTTGGAGGCCGCACAATGACGGGCCCGGTCAAACTTTCGCGCATTCATCACGTCGCCTATCGTTGCAGGGATGCGAAGGAAACGGTCGAATGGTACGGCCGCGTCCTCGGCATGGACTATGTGACTGCCTTTGCCGAGGATCATGTGCCCTCAACCGGGGAATATGATCCCTATATGCACATCTTCCTGGATGCGGGCGGCGGCAATGTGCTCGCCTTTTTCGAGCTGCCGAACCAGCCCGAGATGGGGCGCGACCCGCACACGCCGGCTTGGGTGCAGCATCTCGCGTTTGAAGTGGCGGACATGGACTCGCTGCTGACGGCCAAGGCGCACATCGAAGCGCAGGGGATTGACGTGATCGGCCCGACCTATCACGGCATCTTCCGATCCATCTATTTTTTCGATCCTAATGGGCACAGGCTTGAACTGGCCTGCAACATTGGCAAACCCGAACAGTATCAGGAATTGCAGCGCGTGGCTCCATTGATGCTTGAGGAGTGGAGCCAGACGAAAAAGGCCCCGCGCCATGCCGATTGGCTGCACAAGGACCCGGAAGCCTAGGGACTGCTATCTGCCGTCAATGGCCGGCCTGCCGACGCGGGGAGTCGCATCAGCAGGCATGCGCTTTTCGAGGGCCTGGAGCCACATATTGGCCGCACTGCCCGCATAGAATTGTGGACGGGACGAGGGGAGCCGTTTTGACGTTTCCCAGT
>CAYSCC010000393.1:0-2168 GCA_964429375.1 uncultured Chakrabartia sp. | reverse complement strand
AAGGGTCGAGCATTCGCCTAAAGATTGGCGCCGCAGGGACGCAAACCTCTGCAATTGTCACAGGTCCAGGAACAGTTTCACTTTCGCGTTAAACTTTTCTTCAGGCCTGTCGTTTCCCACTTCAAGCCCTGCCTGCAAAACGGCAGCAGGCGCCATGACAAAGGGAAGTAAGATGGTTGACCCCGTTACACTTTGGCCCAACCGGCCAGTGTCCAGATCCGTGAAGGATGGCGGCACCCATGCAACGCGTTCTGCGACCACGGCGGCGCGCGAGATTGTGACTGGAGCGAGTCTGCCCAAGCTCGTCAACCTGGCCACAGAACTGTCCAAGGCCGGCCCGCCAGTCGACTTCGCAAAGATCGCGCTCGTGCGACAGGCGATCGCGCAAGGAGAATATTCAATCGACGTGGATCGCATTGCCCACGCGATGGTCGGGTTCTTCCGGACAACGGATTGACACCTGTGACTGCTGTGGAATCCATCATCGCAATCCAGGCAACCTTGATGGAGGCCTTTGATTCGCGCGATATCGCCCGGATCGAGGCGACCACGAAAGATCTTGCCAGAGCCTTGGAACAGGTTCGGCAACGAGGCGCGATCCTGGCGGATGACAAGCTGCGGACGGACCTGAGCTATGCCCTGAAGCAGACGGAAGCGCTCAAGACGCGCGTCAATTATCTGGCACTGCGCAACCGCGAAAAGATCGAGAAACTTGCCCAGATGCGTGGCGCGGCAATGCCACATGTGTACGCAAACCGCAGAAATGCTTGGAGTTCGCGTATCCCCGCCTGATTTGGCACAGGCATTGCATAGTACGCTCCGCAAGAAGGAGCGACGAACAGATGCCACCGCAAACCATCGGCATTCAGCCAGCGGTTCCCCAACGGGTGAGCCTTGCAATTGGCAATGCTGCAAGGCGTACCGGCGTTCCTTTCGATTTCCTCATGGCGCAGGCACGAGTCGAAAGCAGCCTTGATCCAGACGCCCAGGCCAATTCGTCGAGCGCGGCAGGCCTTTTCCAGTTCACGCGGCAAACCTGGCTCGCAACCCTTGCACAGCACGGCCCCAATCACGGGCTTGACTGGGCAGCAGACGCGATCCGCAAAGGAGCCGACGGTCAGTACCGCGTCGCGGATCCCCAGCTGCGAGACCGCATTCTCGGCCTTCGGTTTGATCCCGAGATTTCATCCGCCATGGCCGCCGAATTCGCAGGTGACAATGCAGACATGTTGCGCAGTCGCTTTGGCGAGGAACCGGAGCCTGTTGATCTGTACCTCGCGCATTTCCTTGGTGCACAGGGAGCAGCGCAGTTTCTTTCAGCCTGGCGTGCAGACCCAAATGCACCAGCTGCACCACTCAATCCCTCTGCGGCTTCGGCAAACCGGACGATTTTCTATAACGCCGATGGCTCAGCCAAGAGCCTGGATGCCATTCGCAGCCATTTTGCGTCCAAGTTGAACGACCAACCCGCCGGTCTGCCCGGCCCTGCCATGTTCCGCACCCAAATGGTCAGCCGAACAGGCAGCACCGTCCAGTCCTCACAAGAGTTCATGCAGATGCGATCCATCGAGCCCATGCCGCAAGGCCTTTCCCTGGCCTTTGCCGAGCGTGCCTACCAGCGGCTTGCCCGAGTTGATGGAGGGAGCGCCGCATGATCGAACAGGCCAACCTTCGTATTTGGGGAAATGCCGTCAAGGGCGGGCTGTTGCCCTTTGCAATCCTGCTTCTCGTAATTCTGATGGTCGTTCCAGTGCCTGCAACGGTGCTGGATATCGGCTTCATCGCAAACATCACCATATCACTTGCGGTCCTGATGGTCGCGCTCAATGCCGCCAAGCCGCTGGATTTTTCCGCGTTTCCGACAGTTCTGCTGCTCGCTACGCTGTTTCGGCTGGCACTCAATGTCGCCTCTACGCGCGTCGTCTTGGTGAACGGTCATCAAGGACCAGGTTCGGCCGGACATGTCATCGAAGCCTTCGGAACCTTCCTGATCGGCGGCGACTATATCGTCGGCATTTTCGTCTTTGCCGTCCTCATGATTATCAACCTCGTGGTGATCACCAAGGGCGCAGGCCGAGTTTCCGATGTTTCGGCACGTTTTACCATTGATGCATTGCCCGGCAAGCAGATGGCGATCGACGCCGAACTCAACGCCGGCCTGATCACGC
>CAYSCC010000392.1:0-2177 GCA_964429375.1 uncultured Chakrabartia sp. | reverse complement strand
GAATGATACATTCGACTTCTGTGATCCCGCGTTCGCTGATCCACTTCGCCAGACTGGTGGTCACTTCTTCACACATGGGCTCGGCGACATTGCCGCCGAGCCCCCCTTTCAGAATGATTTGGTAATCGAAAAGACCGCCGTTGCCTTGCCTGCAGTCGAAAAGGCCCTGGCGGTATCGACATAGTCCAGCGTAGCCGTGAAACCCTTGCCAAGGTCATAGCTTGCGCCAAGCAGCCAATCCCGCTTCTTGTCGCCAAAAGCGCCGTCCTCATAGCCAAATGTGCCATGCAGCGACAACGGGGAGTCCTTGATTGGCAGCTCGCCAGACACATAGACATAGGTATTGTCCGTGCTCCCGATGTTGTTCTGGCTCGGGGCATATGCTGCGCCCAGCGTCACCGTGGCAGCACCAACGGGCACGCCGATCGAACCATAAAGCTCAAGATAGTTGAAGCTGCCATTTCCCGGATACAGGTAGGCCAGAACGCCGCCGTCCAATGACACATTGCCGACATCCTTGGAAAATCCGAGGGACAAGTCGACTTCAACGTCGTCTGCACCGTTCCCAAGGTCAACATTGCTTGCCCAGGCCGTAAAATAGAGGCCGGACTCATGCGAGACTGTGACTTCTGCCGTGACCTCCGGATCCTTGCCGGAAAGGGAAAGCCCGCGGAACCGATAGTCGGTAAACGCACCAACTTCCGCGTCGATTTCGAAGGGGCCGGACGGCGCTTCGTCCGCGTCTTGCGCAAAAGAAATTTGAGGCATGGAGATCAGGGCGGCTGCCGCGATCAAGATGCGGGTTTTCATATTTGGTCCCCTTTTTTGGCGTCAGAACTCTGCGCCGCCTTCGTGTTATGGTTTGGCGGGCGCGTGTACAGCCTAGCTCTTTTGCGTGAAGGCAGCAACGGGGGCCGACTGGCGGCCTTCAAAGCTTTGTCTTAAGGGTTCCAAAGCTCTTCGATTTCAGGTGACCCAATGACCGAACCAAATGACCTTTCTGCCTTCTGGATGCCGTTCACAAACAATCGCGGCTTCAAAAAGGCGCCCCGCATGTTCTCGTCTGCCAAGGACATGCACTATGTCTCGACATCTGGTCATCGGGTGCTGGATGCGACGGGCGGGCTTTGGTGCGTGAACGCAGGCCATGGGCGCGCAAAGATTGTCGATGCGATCAGGCAAGCTGCGGCGACGCTCGATTTTGCCCCCACATTCCAGTTGGCACACCCGATTGCATTTGAAGCAGCCTCCCGGCTCGCCCTGATCATGCCGAAGGGACTTGACCGGATCTTCTTCACAAATTCGGGTTCGGAATCCGTCGATACTGCACTCAAGATCGCCCTCGCCTACCAAAAGGCGCGCGGCCAGGCCGGTCGCACGCGCCTGATCGGGCGCGAACGCGGCTATCATGGTGTCGGCTTTGGCGGGATTTCCGTCGGTGGCATTGTCGGCAACAGGCGGCAATTCGGCACATTGCTGACCGGCGTTGATCATATGCGCCACACGCATGACCTTGCCCGCAACGCCTTCAGCCGCGGTCAACCCGCATATGGAGCAGAGCTGGCAGAGGATCTTGAAAGGATTGTTGCCCTGCACGGCGCTGAAACGATTGCGGCCGTCATCGTCGAACCCGTCGCCGGGTCCACGGGTGTCCTCGTGCCGCCAGTCGGATATCTCGAACGCCTTCGTTCAATCTGTGACCAGCACGGCATCCTGCTGATCTTCGATGAAGTGATCACTGCTTTTGGCCGGGTCGGTGCCGCCACTGGGTCTGAACGTTTTGGCGTCACGCCGGACATCATCACGATGGCAAAGGGTCTGACAAACGCTGCGGTCCCGATGGGCGCAGTCGCCGTCAGGCGCGAAGTGCACGACATGATTATCAATTCCGCGCCCGAAGGGATCGAGCTTTTTCACGGTTATACCTATTCCGGACACCCGTTGGCTGCCGCGGCGGCCATCGCAACACTGGACCTCTACCAGGAAGAGGGACTCTTTGATCGCGCCCGATCACTTGAAGGCATATGGGCAGACGCGGTCCATGCGATGAAGGGCGTTCGGCACGTCATCGATTGCCGCAATTTCGGCCTAATCGGCGGCATCGAGCTGGAACCTAGACCCGATGCTCCAACGAAACGCGCCATGGAGGTCTTTCATCGCGCCTTCGATGCCGGCTT
>CAYSCC010000391.1:0-2178 GCA_964429375.1 uncultured Chakrabartia sp. | reverse complement strand
GATCAAGGAACCAGCCGCCGATCAGCCGGCCAGTCACCTGGCCAATGGCAAAGGATGACAGGGCAAAGGCCGCCAGTTGCGCGCTCAACCCTTCGTCCTGGATCATGGGAGACATCTGGCCGACAAATCCGGACCCTGCTGCCCCCATGGCAATCAGCGAACAGGCCATCAGCCAGAAGCTGCTTTCCCTCAGGAATGACCAGTCTCCCGCCTGGCGCATTGTGCGAACACCCGGCCGCACGGGGGAATCGGGCGGCTCATTCTGGACAAGGAAATAGACAGCCGGAAATCCTACCGCGAGGGCAAGGGCGGCAAGGGCGGCGATCCCCGCCCGCCAGCCAAATGCCGCCGCAAGCGCTTCGAGAAGCGGGGGGACGATGATGGTGGCGAAGGCAATGCCGCAGGCTGAAAGCCCCAACGCAAGCCCACGGTGCCGGTCGAACCAGGCGTTGATGGGGCGGGTAATGGTGAGGCCCGTCGTCCCGACGCCGATCAGCCCGATCAGGAATACACAGATGGCGAGGCCCGTGGTGTCATGGACGAACAGGACCATGCCCGCCTCAAGGGCGGCTATGGCGATCATCGAACCCAGAAAGACGATCCGGAACCCCAGCCTGTCGGTGGCCCAGCCGATCAGGGGCGCCCCGATCGCTCCGGCAACCACAAGGGACTGGATCGTCGAAATCTCTCCGCGTGAAACCTTGAATTCGCTGGCTATGGGAAGAACAAAGAGGCTGAATGTGAAAAACAGCAATACGGCCCCGACACCGGATCCGACGGCACAGCCCAAAACCGTGCGCCAGCCGCGTTTCCACTCACTCATCGACCATCCTCTTTTTCTGTGTCGATGCTCGCAGCTTGCCGGCCCCGGTGTCAACAGCGAAACAGGCTTGGCTGTTCATTCGGGGCGGACCACCTGGCAGCCGTTCTGGTTGCATCTGCCCCGGAAGTGAGTTGACGTTAACGTAAACCTCACCTAATCGTCAGTCACGAACTATGGAGAGTCGATCATGAATCTTGAATTCAGCCCGGAAGAGCTGGCCTTCCGTGACGAAGTCCGCACCTTCATTGCCGAAAATTACCCCAAGGAACTGCGCGGCAAGCAGGATGAAGGCGATGAACTTGGCAAGGAAGATTTTCTGAGCTGGCATCGCATTCTCCACAAGAAGGGCTGGGTCGCCCCGGCCTGGCCTGTCGAATATGGCGGCACCGGATGGACGGCCACGCAGAAGTACATCTGGTCTGAAGAAACGGCGCGTGCAGACTGCATTCGCCTGATGCCCTTCGGCCTCGCGATGGTTGGGCCCGTGATCTACACGTTCGGCACGCCTGAACAGAAGGCCCAGTTCCTTCCGCGCATCCTTTCGGGAGAGGACTGGTGGTGCCAGGGCTATTCCGAACCGGGTTCGGGGTCTGACCTGGCGTCTTTGCGCACAAAGGCAGTGCGCGATGGCGACCACTATATTGTCAACGGGCAGAAGACCTGGACAACCATGGCTCAGCATGCCGACTGGGGGTTCTTCCTGGTCCGCACCAATTCCGATGTGAAGCAGCAGGAAGGGATCAGCTTCCTGCTGATCAACATGAAATCGCCCGGCATCACTGTCCGCCCGATCATCACGCTGGGTGGTGAGCATGAAGTGAATGAAGTCTGGCTGGAAGATGTGCGTGTGCCCGTCAGCCAGCGAATCTACGAAGAAGACAAGGGCTGGACCTGTGCCAAGTTCCTGCTTGCGCACGAACGGACAGGCATTGCTGGCGTTGCGGCGTCAAAGCGCGGGATCGAACGCGTCAAATCCATTGCGAAAACCGAGATGGACGGCGATCGGCCCCTGCTTTCCAATCCCTTCTTCAAGCGCAAGGTAGCCGAGCTTGAAATGGATCTGACGGCGCTCGAGTTTACGGAACTGCGCAGCCTGGCGGGCGAGAATGCCGGCAAGGGACCTGGGCCGGAATCAAGCCTTCTCAAGATCAAGGGCTCCGAGATCCAGCAGCGGCTGACCGAACTTAGCCTTGAAGCCGTGGGCCATTATGGCGCGCCTTATTTTCGCGGGTTTGGCGAAGGCGACAATGAGCATCCGATCGGACCGGACTATGCCCATCGCGCTGCGCCGACCTACTTCAACGCCCGCAAGACCACCATTTATGGCGGGTCAAACGAGATCCAGCGCAACATCA
>CAYSCC010000390.1:0-2182 GCA_964429375.1 uncultured Chakrabartia sp. | reverse complement strand
GGGTCGACAAGGGCGAGGACGTGATCGTCGGCGTCAACAAGTACAAGCTGGCCAACGAGGAACATCTCGACACGCTCGAAGTGGACAATGCGAAGGTGCGTGAAGGCCAAATCGCCCGTATCCGTGCAGTGAAGGCCAGTCGCGACGATGTGGCTTGCCGTGCGGCGCTCGACGCGCTGACGCAAGGAGCCAAAGGGAATGCAAACTTGCTCGGGCTGGCCGTCGCTGCGGCCCGCGCTCGGGCCACGCTGGGCGAGATTTCCGATGCGATGGAAGCCGCTTTCGGGCGGTACGGAACAACACCCGTTCCCGTGAAGGGAATATACGGCAAGGCCTATGCGGACGATGCGCGCTACGCTCTTGTCGTGGATGGTGTCGAGACAGTCGCACGGCGCCTTGGTCGCAAACCCAGAATTCTGGTCGCCAAAATGGGTCAGGATGGTCATGACAGGGGCGCCAATGTGATTGCTTCGGCTTTCACGGACATGGGCTTTGAAGCAATCTCGGGGCCGCTGTTCCAGACGCCAGAAGAAACCCTGGCGCTTGCGCTGGAAAAGGACGTTGACGCCATCGGAGCGTCATCGCTCGCTGCTGGACACAAGACGCTGATTCCCGAGTTGATCCGCTTGCTTCGAGAGGCGGGCAGGGCAGATATCAAAGTGTTTGCCGGTGGGGTCATTCCGCCGCAGGATTATGAGTTCCTGCGCAATGCCGGCGTTGTTGGAATTTATGGACCGGGAACGAATGTTGTCGAGTGTGCAGGAGACGTGCTCCGGCTTCTAGGACACAACATGCCGCCATTGGCCACGGAGGGGAAAGCCGCATGACCAACAGACTGGAAACTCTTGCGATCCATGCTGGATGTGAGCCCGATCCCACGACCAACGCGCGGATTACCCCGATTTACCAGACGGCGAGCTATGTTTTTGACAGCGCCGAACATGCCGCAAATCTCTTTGCGCTCAGGGAATTCGGGAACATCTACACCCGGATCATGAATCCGACGAACGCCGCACTGGAAGGCAAGATTGCGGCGTTGGAAGGCGGCGTGGGTGCGCTTGGCGTCGCATCGGGCCATGCAGCGCAGCTGCTTGTGTTCCATACCTTGATGGAGCCGGGCTGCGAGATCGTTGCTGCAAAGAAGCTCTATGGTGGTTCGCTCAACCAACTGGCCCATGCCTTTGCCAAGTTTGGCTGGAAGGCCGTGTTTGTTGATGCTGACGATCCGGCCAATGTTGCCGCAGCCATCAATGACAAAACCCGGGCCGTGTTCATCGAAAGCCTGGCCAACCCGGGTGGCGTTGTCCAGGATATCGCGGCCATCGCAAAGGTGGCCCATGATGCAGGAGTACCGCTGGTTGTTGACAATACGATGGCCACACCGATGCTGTGTCGACCGATCGACCATGGCGCGGACATTGTGGTCCATTCTGCCACGAAGTTCCTTAACGGGCATGGCAACTCGATCGGCGGGCTGATCGTCGATGCAGGACGCTTCGACTGGAAGGCCAGCGACAAGTTTCCCACGCTGACAGCGCCCAATCCTTCCTATCACGGCGCGGTGTTGGCTGATGCGGTTGGCCCGATTGCCTTCATCATCGCATGCCGTGTGATTGGCTTGCGAGATCTTGGTCCGGCCATGGCACCCATGAACGCGTTTCTGGCCCTGACCGGCATGGAAACGCTTGCTCTGCGGATGGAACGGCATTGTTCAAATGCCCTCCATGTCGCGCAATGGCTGCAGGCCCATCCCAAGGTGGCCTGGGTGCGCTATGCCGGCCTCCCGCAAGACCCCTATCACCAGCTTGCCCAACGCTATCTTGGCGGCAAGGGAGGCGCCGTTTTCACATTCGGCGTGAAGGGCGGTTTTGAAGCTGGGGTCAAGCTGGTCTCGTCGGTCAAGCTTTTCAGTCACCTTGCTAATATCGGCGATACGCGAAGCCTTATTATTCACCCCGCATCGACGACGCATAGCCAGCTCGGAGAAGCCGAGCTTGCGGCCGCAGGCGCGAGCGCGGACGTGGTGAGGCTTTCCATCGGGATCGAGCATGTTGACGACATCGTGGCCGATCTCGCGCAGGCCCTGGAACAGATTTGAGGCACGGAAAGCAAAATTGATGTTCAAGAAAATCCTGATTGCCAATCGCGGCGAGATTGCCTGCCGCGTGATCAAGACTGCGCG
>CAYSCC010000389.1:0-2189 GCA_964429375.1 uncultured Chakrabartia sp. | reverse complement strand
ACTCGAGAACCCGTGGAAAAAGCACGACAATATCCCGCTTTAGGATGACATCATGAAACTGGGACGCCTCAACCATATCGGCGTGGCAACGCCATCCATCCCCGACAGCATTGCCCATTGGCGCGATGTGATGGGGGCAACAAAGATCCACGAACCGTTCGACATGCCTGCTCAAGGGGTCAAGGTCTGCTTCGTGGATACGCCTAACACGCAGATCGAGCTGATAGAGCCGTTGGGCGCAGACTCCCCAATTCACGGCTTTCTTGCCAAGAATCCGCTGGGTGGGCAGCACCATGTCTGTTTCGAGGTGCCCGACATCCATGTGGCAAAGGCGGAATTTGAAGCCATGGGCAAGAAGGTTCTCAGTGAACCCCGTATTGGAGCCCATGGAACGCTGATCTTCTTCGTCCACCCCAAGGACATGGGCGGGACACTGACTGAAATTATGGAAACGCCAAAGGAGGCGCATTGATGGCATACGAAATGATCAAGTTCGGCGTTGAGGACTCCGTCGCGACAATCACGCTCAATCGGCCCGAGCGCCTGAACGCGGCCCCTCCTCATTTGTTCAACGAAATTGCCGATGCGCTTGACAATCTGGACGGTGCGCGCGCCGTGCTGATTACGGGAGAGGGCAGGGCGTTTTGTTCCGGCGCAGATTTGCAGGCACGCGGCGAGGGATCTGCACTGACCGGCAGTGGAGGCTCCTATGGTGCTTTGACTCGCCACTATAATCCGACGATGATGAAGCTCGCACGACTGAACGTGCCTGTTATCACCGCCGTCAACGGCCCCGCCGCTGGTGTCGGGTGCAGCCTTGCCTTGGCAAGCGACTTCGCGATTGCAGGAAAATCAGCGTATTTTCTTCAAGCGTTCGTGAACATCGGATTGGTTCCTGATGGCGGCGCAAGCTGGATGCTGGCCAGGCTGGTTGGCAAGGCGCGGGCAACACAAATGATGATGCTTGGCGAAAGAATCTCGGCAGAACAGGCCGCGGATTGGGGTCTGATCTACAAATGTGTCGACGATGCAGTCCTGATGGAGGAAGCACAGGCTCTCGCGGCACGACTGGCCAAGGGCCCCACGCTCGCCCTTGGACTCATGCGCCAGAATATTGCGGCTGCATTGGATGGTGACTATGCCAGCGCCTTGCTGCGCGAGGCGGAAGGTCAAAGGATCGCGGGCGCCAGCGCTGATGCCATGGAAGGGGGCATGGCTTTCCTCCAGAAGCGCAAGCCGGAATTCAAGGGTCAATAAGGTGACGAGTATTGAGGCTTGGAAAGCGGCCGCGGCCAAGGAGGTCAAAGGCAAGGACCTGACCTGGCACACGCCGGAAGGGATGGCAGTCAAGCCATTGTACACCGCTGAAGATGCGACAGACCCCGGTCTGCCCGGATTTGCACCGTTTACGCGGGGTGTTCGCGCATCGATGTATGCAGGGCGGCCCTGGACGATCCGGCAGTATGCAGGTTTTTCCACGGCCGAGGAATCCAACGCATTTTATCGCCGCAATCTAGCTGCGGGACAGAAGGGCCTTTCCGTAGCCTTCGACCTGGCGACTCATCGGGGTTACGACAGTGATCATCCCCGTGTTGTGGGTGATGTCGGCAAGGCCGGCGTTGCGATCGACAGCGTTGAGGACATGAAGATCCTGTTCGATGGAATTCCACTGGATCAGATGTCCGTCAGCATGACAATGAACGGCGCCGTAATCCCCATCCTGGCGTTTTTCATCGTTGCCGGTGAGGAACAGGGTGTGGCCCAGGCCCAGCTTGATGGGACCATTCAGAACGACATTCTGAAGGAGTTCATGGTCCGCAACACCTATATCTATCCGCCGGAACCTTCGATGCGGATCGTTTCAGATATTATCGCATATACATCTTCCAATATGCCGAAATTCAATAGTATTTCGAGTTCGGGATATCATATGCATGAAGCCGGGGCGACTGCGGTCCAGGAGCTTGCCTTCACGATCGCAGACGGCAAGGAATATGTGCAGCGGGCCATGGCCTCCGGCCTTGATATCGATGCGTTTGCCGGACGGTTGAGCTTCTTTTTCGGCATCGGCATGAACTTCTTCATGGAAGTGGCGAAGCTTCGCGCCGCACGAACCCTCTGGCATCGCGTGATGGACGGTCTTGGCGCAAAGGATGAACGGTCCAAGATGTTGCGCACTCATTGCCAGA
>CAYSCC010000388.1:0-2191 GCA_964429375.1 uncultured Chakrabartia sp. | reverse complement strand
CGAAACAGAAAGCATCTTGCGATGCCATC
The DNA here is from genome assembly GCA_964429375.1 of uncultured Chakrabartia sp. Lineage (GTDB taxonomy): Bacteria > Pseudomonadota > Alphaproteobacteria > Sphingomonadales > Sphingomonadaceae > Aquisediminimonas. The sequence goes on along the minus strand of CAYSCC010000388.1, from coordinate 2,162 downwards.
CTTTTGGCAAAGAATCCTGCTCATCGCCTGTAATCCACCATGAATTTTCGACGCGGAAGATGCCCTTGACCAAATACTCAAACTCCACAGCATGATGCGATGCCAAATCCTGCACGATTGCATCCATGCGAGGAAATCCGACCCAAGCGTCAAGACCGGCAACCGGCCATTGCGCTGCGACACCGCGGCTTGCCCAGCCTGAGACGACCCTCTGAAAACGCGGGTCCCGCGCCGTAAAATACTGGGCGCCATGATCAAAGACAGCAGGCCCATCTTCACAGTCCAATTGGCAGGAGGACAAGCGCCCGCCCGGGCCACGCCCCTTGTCCAGCAGGACAACATCATATCCATGATCAGACAGCGCCGAAGCGCAAGACAGGCCCGCTATGCCGGCTCCAATGATTGCGACACACATGGCGGACGTGCCGTACTAGCGGCGGCCCATGAGCGAGAGCACTTCCTTTCGACTGCTCGGGTCTTGAAGAAAGCAACCAAGCAACCTGCTTGTGACCATGCCCACACCCGGTGTCTTGACGCCGCGTCCTGTCATGCAACCATGCTGGGCCTCGATCACGACAGCAACGCCATGTGGCTTGAGATTGTCCCAGATGCATTGTGCAACCTGTGACGTCAGTCGTTCCTGAACCTGCAGCCGCTGTGCAAAGCCATGGAGAACGCGGGCAAGCTTCGAAATCCCGACCACGCGATTGTGAGGAAGGTAGGCGATCGAGGCGGTACCCGTGATTGGTGCCATGTGATGTTCACAATGAGACTGGAAGGGAATGTCCTTCAGCAAAACAACTTCGTCATATCCGCCAACTTCTTCGAAGGTGCGCGACAAATGGAGGCCCGGATCGTCCCGATAGCCCGCGCAATACTCACGCCATGCCCGGCCAACGCGCGCTGGCGTGTCCAACAAGCCCTCACGTTCCGGATCGTCACCTGCCCAGCGCAGCAGCGTACGGATCGCATCCTGAACATTATGCGGCACCTGCAGTTTTCCGTCTTCTCCGACGGCATCAAAGCCATGCGCCTGGTAATTCATGAAGCGACTCCCGTGTGATCCAGATGCGACCGGCCATCGCATGCACTATGACGTGCACGGCGGATGGCCAGCCTTGGGGTCGTCTTGAGTGTGAGAGGATTGGCGTGCAACCTGCACAAACGTGCAATGGGCAAATTTCCGGAAATGGATTATTGGCATCGCATGGAACCTGCTGAAATGATTCAGTCTAGCCCGATTGCAGCGGTCGTCAGCGATCCCAGGCTGCCGGACAATCCGATTATTGCGTGCAATGCAGCCTTTGTGGCGTTGACCGGCTATTTGCCGGAGGAAATCATTGGCCGGAACTGCAGATTTCTGAGGGGAGAGGCCACCGAACCGTGGCTCACCGAGGTTTTGCGTTCTGGAATCAGGAATTGCCAGCCGGTGCTGGCTGAAATTCTGAACTACAAGAAGGATGGTACGCCCTTTCGCAATGCGGTCATGATTGCGCCAATTTTTGACGCGGGCGGCACCGTCGAGTATTTTCTTGGATCGCAGGTCGAGATCAGTGAGGATGTGGCCCTTGCGAACGAAAAAAGGAAGGGCATTGCGCTCGAACGCGTAAACAGTCTGTCCCGCCGGCAAAGGGAGATCCTCCTCCACATGGCAGCTGGCAAGCTGAACAAGCAAATTGCATATGAACTCGGCTTGAGTGAACGCACAGTGAAAATGCACAAGTCGGCTGTGCTCTCTTCACTGGCTGTTCGAACGCCAGCGGATGCCATCCGGATCGCCATCGAAGCCGGCTTTTAGAGAAACCTGCCCCAATGGGCATCTATGCGTGTTGAAGCACTCTGTTATTCAGCCTTCCGACGGCTAACCTTCCCTATCAAGTCGTCTCAATCCCGCTCGGGCCCGACCCCACCCCTCTCTGTCGGGTCCGAGCTATGGAGCGTCTCAAGGTGCTTGCGCAATGACTGTATCGTTGCTGTGGCTGAGGCAGGACCTGCGGCTTGGAGACCATCCTGCGTTGTTGTCCGCAACAGCGGATGGTGCCGTCATTCCAGTATACGTTCTTGATGATTTGGGCCCTGCATCCCGGAGGATGGGTGCAGCTCAGCGATGGTGGCTGCATCACAGCCTGGCCGCACTCGATGCGGCACTGCGCAGCAGGGGC
>CAYSCC010000387.1:0-2206 GCA_964429375.1 uncultured Chakrabartia sp. | reverse complement strand
CCCTGATTCTCGACGATGGGGAAGTCCTGATCGAAAGCAGCGCCATCCTTGATCATCTTGATGAATGCGCCGGCCCGGAACGCGCGCTCCTGCCGCCCAAGGGCGCGCCCAGGCGCGCTGCCCTGCGCCGGATTGCCATGATGACGGGTGCTGCCGACAAGGCCGTGTCCTACTTTTATGCCAAGCTGTTTTCGCAAGATCTTTCACCCGAATTTGCCGCACGGTGCGAAGAACAGATCTGCGCCGCATTGACCGCAATCGACCGCGCTTGTTCAGAACGCGAAAGTGGCTGGTGGCATGGCGAGTTACCCGGCCATGACGATATTGCTGCGGTCTGCGTGACGCGGTTCATTCGCGAAGCCTATCCAGACCTGTATGGAAAGCTTCACCTGCCTGACCTTGACGGCCATTGTGCCAAGGCGGAGGCTCTTCCTGCCTTTTCCGCAGTTGTGCAGCCCTTCTGCCCACCCAAGGGTTAGGAACGCCGGAACGTTTGCGGCTCGGGCCAGCCGGGCATCAGCGATCTGTCTTTCGAAACAGGGTCCGGTCCTCCTCGGCAAAGCCCCAACGCCAGATCACGACGCCATAGGCCGCGAGAATGGCGGGAATGCCAAAGGCCAGTTCAGCCCATTCCGGCAGCCGGATGGCAATCGATCCCGTGACAATGGCGGCAGACGCCGCCCAAAGCAGTGGCCAGCGCCAGACTGAAACAGGTGCACCAAGCAACTGAGCCGCCAGGTTGGATTTGACGAGCGATGCAAACCCGAGCGAAATCGCCAGGGCAGCAGCCGGCATTGCAGCCTGGAACAGTTCCGGGAAGCCCTGTCGTCGGGCTACAAACAGGAAAAGGAACGTCAGGACCGCCTGAAAAGCAATCATGGCGGCGGAAATGAGGAAATTCCGGTGACGGGCGATGTACACGAGCGCTGCTTCGCTCACGACGGCGGTCGCGGCAGCGACTTCTGCAAGAAGCAGGAAGGCCAATGCCCCATTGCCGCCGACGAACGCTCCTTTCGGTCCAAACAGCCCCATCAGCCCTTCACCGGGTATGCCGAGCGCAAGGGCAATGCCCGCTTGTGCTGCAATGATCCAGAACCCGACCTGACTGACCTGGCGCGCAACCGCGACCGTATCGCCGGTTTCAAGCTTGCGGGTAATGACAGGCCCGAGAATTGGGTCGAAACTGGTCTTCAGTTTTTGTGGCAGGCTCGCAACCTGTTGCGCCACATAATAGATCCCCACTGTCGCAGGCGATACGAACAGGCCCAGTATGGCAAGGTCGAGCCTGCGGGACCCCCATTCAATGCTGTCGGCAGCCGCCAGCGGCAGGTTGCGCCTGGCAAGCCGGTACAGCCCATGAAAGGACGGCGCCCAGCCGGTCGGGCGTCCATAAGCGCGATAAAAGGGAAGGGCAGTGGCCAGAAAGGCAGCGCCCATCGACAGCGCATAGGAAATCAGCAGGCCGTCGCGCAGCGAATACCAGCTCAAGGCAAAAGCGGCCAGGCTGATCGTCCAAGGCTCGACTATGGCCTTGGCCCGGACCGTCGCTGCGACATCATAGCGATACGCCAGTGCAGCCAGCATGATGTCCGTCAAGGCGAGGGCCGGGACCACAAGGGGCAGTAGGGTTTCAAATCCGTTGATGTCACTGTTGGGAAACATCACTCGGGGAACGAGCATGAGTGCAATCGCCAGTCCGAACCCGCACATGGCAACCAGTGCCAACGCATCCCAGGCGCCGTTATGCTTGCCGTTGCCGGACAGATGGAGGGCAAGCCCCCTTTTCAGCCCAAGTGTCGCAAGCTGGGCAGCAAATTCGAGGACAAGAACAGCATAGGCCAGCCGGCCAAGCGCTTCGGCGCCATACCATTGCCCGGCGACGAAGAGAAAGGGAATGCGTGCAATCAGGCGGACAAAAAATCCGGCGACATTGGTTCTCCCGCCCTTCGCAAGGGCTTCGATGTCATCGGATCCCCTGCCCCCTTCGCCTGTCAATGCGCGGCGCCCCAGCTCTTGCCTGAACCGATTTCCACACCAAGCGGCACATCGAGCCGGACGAGCGGTTCTGCGGCCTCTGCCATCACCCGTTCGATGATCGGACTGGCAGCGGCGACATCTCCCTCAGGCAATTCGAAGACCAGTTCATCATGGACCTGGAGCAGCATCTTCACCTGGTGCAGCCCTGCATCAGCAAGCGACGGGAGCA
>CAYSCC010000386.1:0-2217 GCA_964429375.1 uncultured Chakrabartia sp. | reverse complement strand
CCGTGCGCGCAACGTCATTCGGCTACATCCTTCACATTCGCAAGATCGTCAGAAATCCGGCTGGTGATGTTTTCAGCGACAAGCTTTGCTGCGACTCCGATCGCATTGGCAACGCCATAGTCGGTCGCGCTGCCATGGCTTTTGACCACCACTCCATTCAGGCCAAGGAATACCGCACCATTATGGTTGTTGGGGTCGAGGTGGTGCCGCATCAACTCCGTGGCAGGGCGAGAAATCAGGAAACCGAACTTGGAACGGATGGAACTTGTAAAGGCGCGCCGCAACAGGTCAGTCACGAACCGCGCCGTTCCTTCCATTGTCTTCAGGGCAATGTTGCCGGAAAATCCATCGCAAATGACCACATCCGTTTCGCCTCGCGAGAGCTTGTCGCCTTCGATAAAGCCCTTGAAGGACAGTTGCAGATGGCCCGAACTCCTCAATATCACAGCTGCATCGCGAATGGCGTCCGTGCCCTTCAGATCCTCGGTGCCAATGTTGAGGAGCGAAACGCGCGGGCGTTCAATGCCAAGTGCGATACGGGCGTAAGCTGCACCCATGACCCCGAATTCCACGAGGTTGCGAGAGGCGCATTCCGTATTGGCGCCAAGATCCAGCATGACAAAATCAGTGGCGCCAAGGCTTGGCAGCAAGGCAGCCAGCGCCGGGCGATCGATGCCCGGCATTGTCCGCAAGGAAAGCTTGGCCATGGACATCAGGGCGCCGGTATTGCCGGCAGAAACAGCTGCACCAGCCAGCCCCTGCTTCACGCGGTCAATGGCGATGCCCATGGATGTCGTCTTGGCGCGGCGGATGGCTTGCGCTGCCTTGTCATTGCCCGAAATCACTTCCGGCGCGTGGATGATCTGCGAATTCGCCTTGAGGTTGGGGTGATTCTCAAGCGCGGCCGCAATGGCCGACTCGTCTCCAACCAGATCAAACGTCAGCCCGGGCCAGCGACGACGGGCGAGGGCAACGCCGCGCAGCATGACTGCCAGCCCCTCATCGCCCCCCATCGCGTCGATGGCTAGTCGTGGCGCGTCTGCCACCTGATCCATCTCCCGGCTTGCTGGTGGGCCCGACTTAGCTTGAGATGCTGACGACTTCGCGGCCGTTGTAGTGGCCACAAGCCGGGCACATGTTGTGCGGCCGCTTCAATTCGCCGCAGTTGCTGCATTCCTGAAAGGCTTCGACCTTCAGTGAGTCATGGCTGCGGCGCATGTTGCGCTTGGAGGGCGTAGTTTTTCGCTTTGGAACGGCCATCGAGGCACCTGTCTCTTCGTCTGTTGAACCTGCTTGTAACAGGGCAAGTCGCGATGCAAAATGCTGCGCCCCCCGAAAAGGCCGCGTCCGCACGCGGCCGGACTGTCACATTGAGCGTGCGCCTATAGCGATTCCCGCAGGCGTTGCAAGTCCGGCGTTCCCATGGCAACCAGTGTTTCAACAACAACGGAGATGCCTGACAATGATCTTGCCTGTTTCACTGACCGCCGCTGCGGCTGCTGCCCTTATCAACCTGTGGCTTGGAATTCGAATCGGCCAGGTCCGAACATCGGAAAAAGTGTCAATTGGCGATGGCGGAAATGAAAAGGTCATCCGGCGCATGCGCGCGCAAGCCAACTTCGTTGAATTCACGCCTTTTGTGCTGATTCTCATTGCGCTGATTGAATTGGCTGCAGGAACCTCGACTCTGCTCTGGGCTGCGATGGCGATCTATATGGTTGCTCGTATCGTCCATGCTCTCGGCATGGACGGCATGGCCATGGGACGCCCCATCGGTATCATGCTGACCCTGCTGATCATGACTGGCCTTGCGGGTTATGCGGCTTATATTGCCCACAGCTCTGACGGAAAGGTCACTGCACCAGCGGAAGTGATCTCGGCAGGCTGATCAAGACAGGACATAGTCCGACACATAGCCATTCGTCTTTCGTTCATGGGCAAAGGTCGACATCGGCCCGTGCCCAGGAACAAAGGCGGTGTCATCGCCAAGCGGCCAGAGCCGCCCTGTGATGGATTCGACCAGCTGCTGGTGATTGCCCAACGGAAAGTCCGTCCTGCCAATCGATCCCTGGAACAGCACGTCTCCGACGATGGCTAGCTTCGATGGCGCATGGTGAAAGACAACATGGCCAGGCGTGTGGCCAGGGCAATGGTAGACATCCAGCACCAGATTGCCGACGGTGACAGTGTCTCCATTGGCCAACCAGCGATCCGGCT
>CAYSCC010000385.1:0-2225 GCA_964429375.1 uncultured Chakrabartia sp. | reverse complement strand
ATGTCTCATCCTGGCAAAGTTACGGCATTGCAGCGCGGATCCCTTGGGAGCAGCCGGCCCGGCCCGGCACGCTTCTGTCAGCCCGGGGTCCGGCCGGTGTGCAGCCGGTCCTTAGCGTCGCGCCATTAACCCGTGCGATGGCGCTGATTTTCAACAATGTGGACCAGGGATCGCGCCGGATTGGCGTTTACGGCAACAATCGCGATGTCACGGGCACGGGCTTCCTCACGCCGCAGGGCAAGCTGGTCGTCGTCGGCCATGCAACGGCGGCTCAGCCCGTTTCCGTCTCCGGCTTGCGCCCGGGGCCCTACAGCCTCTCGATCGTGGGCTCAGGCGGCAAGGCCAGCACGCGCATCATCCTTGTTCCGTCAAGCGGCGCGCTGAACCTTCGCGTTGCGGCCGGGTCCACATTTGCGCTGGTAGCGCGGCAGGCATCGGGATTGGCCCGACCCCGGGGCTAGGCGCGGTCTTCAGCCTGCGGCGGCGTTCCGGCAATATTCACCAGTTCGCTTTCGATGACCATTGGCCCACCGCGCACCTGGTAGCTGATCGACGTGACATATTCGCCCAGGGTTCCGATGAAGAGTAGCTGGATGCCTGACAGGAAAAAGAGCGAGATGATGATTGTCGTGATCCCGCGTGGCGCGAGATTCGGGTCGACGAAATAGAGAATGAAGGACAGCAGGGAAAACCCGATGCTCAACGCGGAAATCACAAGCCCTGCGATCGTGCAGGCGCGCATCGGGGCACGGGTGAAGGCAAAGATTGCATTCAACGCCTGGTCAACCAGGGTATAGAGATCATGCTTTGACTTGCCGCGCTTTCGCTCAACCCAGGTGTAGGGCACAATGATCCTCTTGAACCCGCAGGAGGCGATGAGCCCGCGAATATAGGGGTATTGGTCCTTGTGCTGGAGCAAGGCGTCCATGACCTTGCGGTCGAGAAGCTGGAATTCCCCCACATCCGGAGAAATCTCGAAATCCGAAAGCCGGTTCACGATTCGATAAAAGAGCTTGCGCACCGATCGCATCACCAGCCCTTCCTGCCGATCTGATCGGGCACCAGCAACAACCTGATAACCCTGTTCCCACAGGCTGACGAAATCGGGCAAAAGCTCGGGAGGGTCCTGCAGATCCACCGGCAGCATGACAAGGGTTGCATCCCCCGTGGAGAAGCGCAGGCCGTTGAACGTCGACCGGAAGACACCGAAATTGCGCGCGTTGACGACCACTTTGACGGACGGATCATCCCGAGCAATGGCCCGCAGGATTTCGACCGTGCGATCCGTCGAGGCATTGTCCACAAAGATATGCTCGCGCTCGTACCCGCTGAGTTCGCCTTCGAACAAATGCCTGATGGTCTGATAGCAGACCGAAACATTGTCCTCTTCATTGTAACATGGCGAAACGATGGAAATCTTCTTCATGTTGCGCCCCCAAAACGCCCGCCCTGCCAGCAAGGACTCCCCCGTCTGCCCAAGCACTGCCGTGGACAAACCATCGCAGACCCAGTCCTAGCACAGGCGGATTCCCTTCTCAAAATGCGTGCACTCCCATTGATAGTTAAGGCTGGCCCATATGGGCCGATGCGTATTTTCAGTGGGTTCCCGTCACCGGATTCCCGTCACCCGGCCTGACCTCCCGGAGCGCAGTGCCGACAATGTCCGCCAGCCCCGTGGCCAAGTCCAGGGCAGGACGAAATCCTGTACTGGCCAGCCGTGAAACGTCCGCCACCAGTCGTGGCGGATCGCCCTCAGGTCGTGGCCGTGCCCCGAGCCGGACAAGGTCCGGCCGCCCGGCAAGCTCGGCAGTCATCCCGATCAGGTCCCTGACGGGTGTTGCGCATCCGCTCGCGACATTGACGGGGCCTTCCAGCTCCGATGTCAGGATCGACGCCAGCGCCCGCCCAATGTCTGACGTGTGAAGAAAGTCTCGCTCCTGCATCCCGTCGGTGCACTCGACTGGAGTGCCTCCCAGAAGCCCGGAGAGCAGATCGCCAAGCAGCCGACCTTTCGGCTCGTTGGGACCGTAACAGAAAAAGATCCTTGCCCAGGCAAGTGACAGGCCCAGCTCTGGCCCGTGTGCGACCAGCCATTGCCCGGCGTCGGCCTTTGCCTTTCCATAAGCCGTCCCAGGCGCAAGTAACGTCGATTCCCGCAGGATGGGAGAGGACCAGTCATACTCGGCGCAGGATCCGGCAAAGACGGCGCGGCGTCCACCGGCGGC
>CAYSCC010000384.1:0-2227 GCA_964429375.1 uncultured Chakrabartia sp. | reverse complement strand
TGAGCGCGCTCCCCCACCCCATCAGCAGTCCGCCAGCAAGACAGCGTGCTGCCGCATATGGCCAGTAGCCCTGCTTTGACGTCAACCCTGCCGTGCGGCCGCCCAACACCGCGCCTGCAAACAGGGCCGCGAAGAGCAACGTCCGCCATTGGATGCCGTCCCGCTGTCCCCATGCCAGTTGTGAAAGGAGGTCGGTATAGGCCCAGGGCCCAACGGTCAGGTCCAGGATGACAAAGGTCAATCCAATCACGAGCGTCGCCTCATGGGGGCTCCAGCGAACCCTCTCCGCTTTCCTCGCTCGCAGACGCTGCCGTCTAATAACAGCCACCCGCCAGCCAAAATAGGCCGCAATGACAACTGCAGCCAGGACCGGGACATGGCTGCCGGACTGAACCGCGGCAGGTGTCACCGAGCCCAGGGTCTGCGCAAGTGTCAGCGATCCAAGGTAGAAACCGAAAGGCGTGAGCACATAGGCCCATTCACCTGATCCCAGCCGGGCAATTGATCCAAAGACACAGGCCCGGTTGACATATGCTCCAACCCCCAGCAGGCCGCCGCCAGCCAAAGTCCAGCCGGTCACGGAAAAGCCGTCTGGAAGTGACATGGTCAGGCCAAGCAGCCGCGTAAACACCAGAATTCCTGCGACGAGTAATGCAGCCTCGAAAAGCGCGGCAAGTCTGCGCGCTCTCCTCTCCTCAACAATCTCTCCAATGGCAGCAACGGTGCACGTGGCGCCGCGCTGGATGGCAAATCCCATGACTCCAGCGCAGGCCATCGCGACCATCATGCCGGCGAATGCCGGCGACGGCATCATCTGGTCGCGCTCGACGCGATCGATGCAGCCACCTCGCTCGCCATTGCAAACTGGGCCGCGCGATCGGTGATGGAATAGCGATCAGCAACATAGGCAAAGTCTGTCCAGGCTACACTGACGCTGCCGTCTGCTTCTTCGAGCACAAGCATCCGAACTGGCCAATCAAGGCCTGCATAAGGGTTCGCGCTGAGAAATTGAACGCCAAGAGGCGGATTGCCAAAAAGGATCAGTCTTGAGGGCCTGATCGGAATATTTGCTGCCGCGCCAAGTTGTGACTGGTCGATATCGGCAAAAAACCTGATCCCTTTTGCGGCAATATCCGATTTCAGGCGGGCAATCGTCTCTTCAAGGCCGTAGACGCTCTTGATCCGCAAGACACCCTTTGCAGGAGCGGTCGGGGCACCCGTGGCCGCAAGAGACGTTTCGGGCTGGACGGCTGTCACGGCCATGATCCCGGCCGCAAGCAAGGTAAGAACTGCTCTGGTCATTTCGATGTCCTTAATGTGTTCAATGGGCATGAGCCGATAGCTCGAACTCGCAGCCGCTTTCACACAGTGCCGAACCTGCCGTAAAATTGCCTTTCGGCATTGCCGTCATGCCCAAGGGCTATGATGCGCGTTTGGCGCGCGGCGCTTCCTCTTCAACCAGAGAAGACTCCGAAGGAGCCAAGGCGCTGATCAACTCTGGCACTTCAGCTGCGGCCAAAGCCTTCGAATACAGCCAGCCTTGAAGCAAATCGCATCCAGCGACCCGCATCTGGAGCGCATGCGCCTCATGCTCAATACCCTCGGCAACAACAGTCATTCCCAGGGCGCGAGCGACGACAACGCTGGCGTGTACCATCGCGCGGGCACCTTCGTTGCCAACGGCATCATGGACAAGCGATTTGTCTATCTTGAGTGTGTCAAATTTGAACTGACGGAGAAATCCGATTGAAGCAAAACCCGTCCCGAAGTCATCCAGGACAACGCAAACACCCATTGCCCGAATTTCGTCCAGCACCTTTGCCGCCACGCCCGAATTTTGCACAACATAGGTTTCGGTGATTTCAATTTCCAACCGCGTTGCAGGAAACCGGGTATTCGCCAGGATGGCGCGAAGTTGAGCCGGAAATTCAGGGTTGCGCAGCTGCGCGGCCGATACATTGATTGCAAGCCGAATGTTCGTCCATGCCAGTGCAGCAGTGCAGGCTGTCGTGAGGACGAAGAGACCAATCTGATGGTGCTGTCAGTCTAACCGCAACTTGTCTCCGATTGGCTGAGTTCTCCTCTCCCCAGCGTCACCTCATGCCATGAGGTTCTGCCACTCGGCCAGGGCGGCAGAGCGGCAGCTCTTGTAAGTTTGACGGTCGACGAGGTGGCGCTGCAGGTTAAAATGGTTGTGGACGTTGGCATGGACGGAGGCGAACTTCTG
>CAYSCC010000383.1:0-2234 GCA_964429375.1 uncultured Chakrabartia sp. | reverse complement strand
GGCCGAACCGCGCGACGACGGTTCGCGCCGCACGACGCGCTACGACATCGACATGACCAAGTGCATCTATTGCGGCCTGTGTCAGGAAGCCTGTCCGGTTGATGCCATCGTCGAGGGCCCGAATTTCGAATACGCCACCGAAACCCGCGAGGAGCTGCTTTACAACAAGGCCAAGCTCCTTGAAAATGGTGACAAGTGGGAGCGGGCGATCGCCGCGAACCTTGCCGCCGATGCACCGTATCGATAGGGGGCGGCGCGTGATTCAGCTTCTCGCTTTCTACCTGTTTGCCGCGATGGTCATTGCGTCCGGTGCACTCGTCATCCTGTCCCGCAATCCAGTCCATTCGGTGCTTTGGCTCATCCTTGCCTTTTTCAACGCAGCCGGCCTGATGGTGCTGGTCGGCGCCGAATTCATCGCCATGTTGCTTGTCATTGTCTATGTGGGCGCGGTCGCTGTGCTGTTCCTGTTCGTTGTCATGATGCTGGACATTGATTTTGCGGAACTGCGCAGCGGGCTGGCACGTTACGGACTGTTCGGAGCGCTGATTGCCCTCGTCCTCGCCGGTGAGATGATCATTGCGCAAGGGGCGTGGAATGCAGGGGCAATCCAGCTGTCCCAGCGCGTTGCTCCCGTTCCTTCGGATATGTCGAACATCGAAGCCATGGGCGCGATCATCTATTCGCGATACCTGTATGTGTTCGAAGCGGCAGGGCTTGTCCTCCTTGTCGCAATGATAGGTGCCATTGTCCTGACCCATCGGGAGCGGCGGGATTCCCGCCCACAGGATATTTCGCAGCAGGTTCGTCGCCGTCCGGAGGATGCGGTGCGCATCACGAACCCACCTGTCGGTCAGGGAGTGGAGCTATGATCGGCATTGAGCATTATCTCGTCGTCAGCGCGATCCTGTTCGTGATGGGGGTGCTGGGCATCTTCATCAACCGCAAGAACGTGATCATCATCCTGATGGCGATTGAACTGATCCTGCTGGCGGTGAACATCAACCTCGTCGCGTTCAGTGCGTTCCTCGGAGACCTTGTCGGCCAGGTCTTTGCCATGTTCGTCCTGACTGTTGCGGCTGGTGAAGCGGCCATCGGCCTTGCCATTCTCGTCATCTACTTCCGCGGTCGCGGTACGATCGCAGTTGACGATATCAACCGGATGAAGGGGTGAGCCGGTAGCCATGGAGACCATCAAGCTCATCGTTTTCCTGCCTTTGCTTGCTGCAATCGTTGCGGGCCTCGGCAATCGCATGATTGGCAATTTTGCGGCCAAACTGGTCACAACAGCTGCGCTTTTCCTGTCCTGTGCCCTCAGTTGGCCAGTGTTCCTGTCGTTCCTGAGCGGCGGGGCTGAGGCCCATGTCGTGCCGGTTCTGGATTTCATTCGCTCAGGCGATCTTGATGTCCAATGGGCCCTGCGGGTTGATGCGCTGACTTCGGTGATGCTCGTCGTGGTGACGAGCGTGTCCAGCCTGGTTCACCTGTACAGCTGGGGCTATATGGAAGAAGATCCGAGCCAGCCGCGGTTCTTCGCCTATCTCTCCCTCTTTACGTTCGCGATGCTCATGCTGGTCACGGCAGACAGCCTGGTCCAGATGTTCTTCGGTTGGGAAGGCGTCGGGCTGGCCTCCTACCTGCTGATCGGTTTCTGGTACCACAAGCCCAGCGCCAATGCCGCGGCGATCAAGGCCTTTGTCGTCAACCGGGTGGGGGATTTCGGCTTCTCGCTTGGAATCTTCGGCGTGTTTCTCGTGTTCGGAACCGTTTCGATCCCGGCAATCCTGGAAGCAGCACCCAGCTATGCAGGAAGCACCATCGGTTTCCTTGGGCACCGGGTGGATACATTGACGCTGCTTTGCATCCTGCTGTTCATCGGCGCGTGTGGAAAATCGGCCCAGCTTGGCCTTCACACCTGGTTGCCGGACGCCATGGAAGGCCCGACGCCAGTCTCTGCACTCATTCATGCGGCTACGATGGTGACGGCCGGAGTCTTCATGGTTTGCCGGCTTTCGCCGCTCTTCGAACAGAGCGAAATGGCAACGACGGTTGTGACCTACACGGGCGCTGCAACTGCGCTGTTTGCCGCTACGGTCGGAACGACGCAGACCGACATCAAGCGCGTGATCGCCTATTCCACCTGTTCGCAGCTTGGGTACATGTTCTTTGCCGCCGGTGTGGGTGCCTATGGCGCTGCGATGTTCCATCTCTTTACCCACGCCTTCTTCAAGGCGCTG
>CAYSCC010000382.1:0-2241 GCA_964429375.1 uncultured Chakrabartia sp. | reverse complement strand
AACGCAGTGCTCCGCCAGTACGCATCGCGTCTGGTCGAGCTGCATGGGCAGCACGAACATCAGGGCCTGCTCGACCCGGCTAGCCACCTACCCCTATTGGACGAACTCGTGGGCACAGGGCCGCTGGCCCAGAACGTGGCGACCGCGTGGGTTGCAATGAGCGGGCTGCGGGAACAGGACGCCCGCAGCCGGAAAACCGAGATCGACCGAGACCGACCCTGTCAACGCGCTGGCATCGCGGCTGACAAGAATGTCGCGCTTGATGTAGCTGGTCACCGACGTCAGGTCGACACCACCAAGGCCAAGCTTGATCGTGGCATCAGCCAGCAGGGTTTCATCCTTGAACTGCTCACGCAGCAGAAGATACTGTTGCCTTTTGCCAAATGTGACGGCGGGGCGTGTCGTCGTGAAGGGGTTTCCGAACAGGTTGAACACTTCCTGCCGGTTGAAACCGTCGGTCACAATGTTCTGATAGACGATGCGCGGAGTAATCGTCAGGGTCTCCGTCGGCTCGAACTTGATGGCGATCCTGCCGCCATAACGTTCACCATCGTTGACATTCTTTCCCCCCGCCGGCCCGAGCGCGTCGATGAAGCCGCCATAGCGGGTGTAGTATCCCACCGCACGAAGCGCTGCTTTTTCTCCCATCGGTACGTTGACGGCCCCTTTCAGATGACCGCCTACATCGCCGCCGTCGATCATGTTGACGTTGGCTTCGATCGATCCCTCCGTCACGCCAATGCGTGGCTGGTTGGTGATGTAGCGGATTGTGCCGCCCACTGAGCCCGATCCGAAAAGCGTGCCCTGAGGACCGCGCAGCGTTTCGACGCGGTTGAGGTCAAACAGGTCAAGGTCAGGCGTAAAGAGAGAGAGCGAAACGACGGATTCATCAAGATAGACGCCCACCTGTTCCTTCACGCCAGGTTGGTCGCGCACGATCTGGCCTGCAGAAACGCCCCGGATCGCAACCTGGCTCTGGCCCGGGCCAAGGTTCTGGATGGCAAGGCCCGCAACGTTGCGTGACAGTTCCTCGAGTGAGCTTGCGCCCGTCTTCTGAATGTCCTCTGCCGTCTGGGCATTGATGGAAAACGGAATATCCTGAAGCGTTGCATTCCGTTTGGTGGCGGTGACGATGATGTCATTCCCCTCGACTTCGTCAGCAGCCTCCTGTGCATGGGCAGGAATCGCAAGAGCAAAGGAAAGGGCCTAGAATCCGGCCAGGAACGATGACTTTTTCAATTTGGTCTCTCCCACAAGACTATATGATGGGCCGTTTTGCCCAATCGCTGGGTCCGGGCCAAGCCCCGGGCGCTACACCGGTGATCGATTTGGCCCTGACTGTGACACATTGGTGACACGGCAAAAAGAAGGCCGGCGCATCTCTGCACCGGCCCAGTGAGGTTCGCAGGAGGAACCTGGGGAGGACAGTTCCGCCGTGCGGAAGGTCCAATTCTGATTGGGGGCGGGATTGAGAGGAGAGAAGGGAAGGCCCGCCCCCAAACTGGTCAATAGTTGTAGGCGCGCTCCCCGTGGCTGGAGAGGTCAAGACCTTCGCGCTCCGCTTCTTCGGAAGGCCGCAAGCCCATCGTCTTGTCGATGATGAAGAACAGGATCGCAGATCCGATACCGGACCACAGGAGCGTAGTGCCAACGGCCCAGAGCTGGGTGACGACCTGGCCCGACATGCTGTATTCGCCCGCCTTGGCGACAGCCGCGGTATAGTCGATCCAGCCCTGACCACCGAGAGCAGGGTCGGCGACGATACCTGTCCCGATTGCCCCTACGATGCCGCCAATGCAGTGGACGCCGAACACGTCCAGCGTGTCATCATACTTGAACTTGTTCTTCACGTAGGAAACGAAGAAGAAGCACACTGGCGAAACCACAAAGCCAAGAATGATGGAGGTGCCTGGATGGGCAAATCCCGAAGCCGGAGTGATGGCGACAAGACCGGCAACGGCCCCCGTGACAGCGCCCAGCAAAGATGGACGGCCATGCTTGACCTGTTCCACGATGGCCCAGCTGACCGCAGCGGCAGCGGTGGCGACAAAGGTGTTGATGAAGGCGACTGCTGTAATGCCGTTCGCTTCAAGGTTTGAACCCGCATTGAAACCAAACCAGCCGACCCACAGCAGGGACGCCCCGATCATGGTCATGGTCAGCGAGTGCGGCGGCGTGGCTTCCTTGCCAAATCCGATGCGCTTGCCGATCATGAGGCAGCCAACGAGGCCCGCTATCCCG
>CAYSCC010000381.1:0-2245 GCA_964429375.1 uncultured Chakrabartia sp. | reverse complement strand
ACCTTCGATAGCAGTCTTGGCTTCGCGAGCATCAATCTGTTCACCAAATCCGCCTGCTGCTCCGAACGCAAGCCTAAAGAACTTCAACTTGTTGGCCGAAGCACGCGCACTGTCAGAGAGCAATTCCAGGACCTTGCCCCGCATTTCAGGGTCATGTTCATCCGCCAGGAGCTCGATTCCGTTGTTGAGCGCACCTACGGGGCTCAACATGTCGTGGCAAAGCCGCGAACACAAAAGGCTGGCAAAATCGATTGCATCCATCGCCATGAAATCAAATCCCCCAATCCTGGATCCCATTGGCCGATGCGCGAACCGGTTGCAAGACCAAGGCTTCAGCCGATCATATCAATCGCGACTTCCGAAAATCCTGCTGCACCATCGGCCCGCCATGCTCTGACCAGCCCCTGCGCAACAATGAGCCAAATCCTGCCAGCCTCGATCGCGGCGTTCCTGTCGCAAGCTGATGGAACGGCGTGGCCATTGGGATGTGAATGATACCAGCCAACCAGCAAAGGGCCTCCGCAACGCTCTGCCTTGTGCGCTGCGATCAGTGCAGCCGGATCAACTTCAAAGGACCGCGTCGGATCGGCTGCAACATTGGCGCATGGCTGGATCTCAGACACCTCCTTCTCCGGAATGCCAAACAGCAGGCCGCAGACTTCGCGTTCGGGAGAGGACGTGGCATGGGCCAGCATTTGCGCAAGGAGCGCCCTTGATATTCGCAAAGCCATCGCCACATCCTTACGCGATGACACAGGGGGGTTCCAGCGTGAACGCGACAATCACGGCCGAAATGGACGGCTGGCGCCTTGACCGCGCGCTGGCCGCTCTTGTGCCGATCCTGTCACGAGAGCGCATCAAGGCGTTGATTTCCTCTGGCGCGGTCATGTCCGGCGGCCAACCGGTTCGTGATCCTTCTTCAAAGGCGCGAACTGGTGCCGCGTTTGCCCTCGAGATACCGTTGCCGAGGCCATCGACTGCCGAAGCACAGGATATTCCCCTTACCTTTGTGTTCGAAGATGATCATCTTCTTGTCGTGGACAAGCCGGCCGGCCTTGTTGTCCATCCAGCAGCAGGCAATCACGACGGCACGCTCGTCAATGCACTGCTGCATCATTGCAATGGACGTCTTTCCGGCATTGGTGGCGTTGCTCGCCCCGGCATCGTGCACCGGATCGACAAGGACACCTCCGGACTCCTGGTAGTTGCCAAGACTGACCGGGCGCACGAAGGCCTCGCAAAACAATTCGCCGCCCACAGCATTGATCGCCAATATCTTGCCATAGCGAACGGACTCCCGAATCCAGCCAGCGGCAGTATCGATGCGCCCCTTGCGCGCTCTCCGCAGAACCGCAAGAAAATCGCGGTCGTCGATGCGGGCCACGGGAAAAGGGCTGTAACCCATTACCGGTTGATCGAACCGCTCAAGGATGCGTCGTTCATTGAGTGCCGGCTTGAAACAGGACGGACACATCAGGTCCGTGTGCACATGGCGTCCATCGGGCACCCGCTGCTTGGTGATCCAGTCTATGGCAAGGCGAAAGCCAGCCATCGAGAAGTCCTAAGCGACCTGAAGTTCCATCGGCAGGCGCTTCATGCAGCTGTGATCGGTTTTGTTCATCCCGTTGATCGTAAAATTTGCAGGTTCGAAAGCAAAATTCCCGACGATATGCAGAGACTGTTCAGCATTCTTCGTATATAAGAGGGGCAAGTAAGCGCTCCATCATCAAGACTGGAGTGCAGGGAGAAGTTTGTAAAATGGCTGCAAAATCAGTCGCTGTTAAATCCAATGTTCCTGCCACGATCCCTTCGCTGGGAAGCGAGGCCGGGCTGAACCGTTATCTGGCCGAAATCAGGAAATTTCCCCTGCTTTCGCCGGAGGAAGAATATATGCTCGCGAAGCGCTTTCAGGAACATCAGGATCCAGAAGCTGCTGCAAAGCTTGTGACGAGCCACCTGCGGTTGGTCGCAAAGATTGCCATGGGCTATCGCGGCTATGGCCTTCCCGTCAACGAACTGATTTCCGAAGGCAATATCGGCCTCATGCAGGGCGTGAAGAAGTTTGAGCCTGACCGCGGTTTTCGTCTGGCCACCTATGCGATGTGGTGGATCAAGGCTTCAATTCAGGAATTCATCCTGCGATCATGGAGCCTGGTCAAGATCGGGACCACTGCTGCCCAGAAGAAGCTGTTCTTCAACCTCAGGCGTATGAAGAGCAACCTTGCCGCGCTTGAAGATGGTGACC
>CAYSCC010000380.1:0-2246 GCA_964429375.1 uncultured Chakrabartia sp. | reverse complement strand
TCCGGCCAAGTCGGAAATCTTCATCGTCGAGGGTGACTCGGCAGGCGGCTCGGCAAAGCAAGGCCGCGCGCGCGAAACCCAAGCCGTCCTGCCGTTGCGCGGCAAGATCTTGAACGTCGAACGCGCGCGCTTCGATAAGATGCTGTCAAGCGAGCAAGTCGGCACGCTCATCACCGCGCTCGGCACCGGCATCGGTCGCGACGATTTCAACATCGAGAAGCTGCGCTACCACAAGATCGTCATCATGACGGACGCCGACGTGGATGGCGCGCACATTCGGACCCTGCTGCTGACATTCTTCTATCGCCAGATGCCGGAAATCATCGCGAACGGGCATCTCTTCATTGCCCAGCCACCGCTCTACAAGGCCGTTCGCGGGCGCAGCGAAGTCTATCTGAAGGATGACGCCAAGCTTGACGATTTCCTGATCGAGGCCGGGGTGAACCTGTCCGCTCTTGAAACGACAGGTGGCGCAAGAAGCGGCAATGACCTTGCTGCGCTCGTCAATCATGCGCGGCGGATGCGCAGCCTGATGCGCTATGTCCCCAAACGCTATGACCCGGCCATCATCGAAGGGCTGGCCCTCGTGGGTGCGCTTGATCCAGCGCTGACACAGGAACAGCGGGGCAATGCGGCCGCTGTTGCAGCCAACTGGCTGACGAACGCCGATCCGGACGGCCAATGGCAGGGAAGCCTGAGTGCGGAAGGAGGCTATCACCTCCAGCGGCTGTGGCGCGGGGTGACCGATCATCACATCATCGAGGCGAGCTTCATTGCAAGCCAGGAGGCGCGCCGCCTGCACACGCTGATGGCCGAAGTGGCAGACAACTACGCCACTGGATCGCGGCTTGTTCCCATCGGCAAGGCACCTGCCGCCGTTGAGGAGCCATCCGCTGCTGAACTGGACGCGGAGAACGAGCCGGCCACCCTGTCGACGGCGGGTGTCGCAATCTCGCGGCCCTCGGAATTGCTCGATGCCGTCCTGGCGACGGGCCGAAAGGGTCTTTCAATCAGCCGGTACAAGGGCCTTGGCGAAATGAACGCCGAGCAGCTCTGGGAAACGACGCTCGACCCCGAGAATCGCAGCCTGCTGCGCGTTGAAGCCTCGCAAGCCGATGTCGCGGACGAGATCTTCACCCAGCTGATGGGCGATGTCGTCGAGCCACGGCGGGAGTTCATCCAGGAGAATGCGCTCAATGTGGCGAATCTCGATGTTTAGGCTGTTCGAGAGACTTATCCCCTTCCCCAACTGTCCATCGCCATTTAAGGCAACCGCGCATCGGGAAGGAACGGGGGCGCGCGCATGAAACTTTTGACCGGCAATTCAAATCCGCAGCTGGCGAAGGCAATTGCAGACTATCTTGATGTTCCCCTGACCGACGCAAGCGTGCGTCGTTTTGCAGACGAGGAAGTATTCGTCGAAATTCATGAGAATGTGCGCGGGGAAGACGTCTTCGTCATTCAGTCCACGAGCTTTCCTGCAAATGACAATTTGATGGAATTGCTGATCATGATCGATGCGCTGCGTCGCGCATCGGCCAAGCGGATCACTGCCGTGGTTCCCTATTTCGGCTATGCTCGGCAGGACCGCAAACCCGGTCCGCGCACGCCCATCTCCGCAAAGCTTGTGGCCAATATCATTACGTCTGCCGGTGCAAACCGGGTTCTGTCGGTGGACCTCCACGCCGGCCAGATCCAGGGGTTTTTCGACATCCCCACCGACAATCTTTATGGTGCGCCCGTAATGTCGGCCGACATTCAGGCGCGTTTCGGCGACAGGAACATCATGGTCGTCTCACCCGACGTGGGCGGCGTGGTGCGTGCCCGCGCGCTGGCCAAACGTCTCGACAACGCGCCGCTGGCCATTGTCGACAAACGCCGGGAGCGTGCCGGAGAGTCCGAAGTGATGAACATCATCGGCGATGTCGAAGGCCGGTTCTGCATTCTCATCGATGATATTGTCGATTCCGCAGGGACGCTGTGCAATGCCGCTGCCGCGCTCAGGGCGGCGGGCGCTGAAGGCGTTGTGGCCTATTGCACGCATGGCGTTCTTTCCGGGGCTGCCATTGCGAGAGTCGAGGCATCGGAACTCACCGAACTTGTTGTGACCGATTCGATCGTGGCGCCCGATTCGGGTCCCGAAGCCCGTAAGATCCGCAGGCTGACAATTGCGCCGCTGGTTGGCGAAGCGATCAAGAGGATTGCCGACGAAAGCTCTGTGTCCAGCCTGTTCGATTAGGACAGAC
>CAYSCC010000379.1:0-2247 GCA_964429375.1 uncultured Chakrabartia sp. | reverse complement strand
CATCCGCCATCAGCACATTGGCGACATTCGCGTGGATGACATTCCTGAAATCCTGAAGGCACTGGATGCAGCGAAATGAGGCGACTTGCGATCCTTCTTGCGCTTCTTGTCCCGATGTCGGGCCTCAATGCAGATTCATCGATGCCCGCCGCCGAGTACGCCAATACCCAGCTTGCTGATCCCGCGCAGGAACGCGCGGCCAAGGCACTCATGGAATCAATCCGCTGCCTCGTGTGTCAGGGCCAGTCTATTGCGGATTCCGATGCGGACATGGCGGGAGACATGCGCGCCTTGATCCGGCAGCGCATCGGGGCAGGGGAAAAGCCGGAAGCCGTGCGGTCCTGGCTCGTGGAACGCTATGGGAACTGGGTGACCTATGATCCGCCGATGCGTGGCGCGGGGAGCATACTCTGGATCGCACCGGTCGCGTTTCTTGTGCTGGGCCTGCTTCTGGCGAGGGGACGATTCCGCAGGAGTCGCAAATGATGCTGGGCTGGGCTCTTTTCATCTTGATCGCGGCCGCGACCGGACTTTTGCTCTGGAAGGTTGGCAGGCTGGATCGCAATGGCCTCGAATTGACTGGCGCGGCATTGTTGCTGGCGCTTGCCGGCTATGCCTGGCAGGGTCGTCCGGGTGTTCCCGGACACCCTGTGGAGTCTGTGGATGCAGCAGACAACGGCGAGGTTCCTGAAGACCTGCGCAAGACCTTCGCCAGCAGCATGAATGCCGAAGGCCAATGGCTTAGCCTGGCCGATGCCCTGATTCAGGCCGGTCGGCCGCGTGCAGCGGTTTCCCTCCTTGCAGAGGCAAGCCGAAAAGTGCCTGAGAATCCCGATATCTGGGTCGGCTTCGGCAATGCGCTTGTCGTGCACGGAGGCGGGCAAATGTCTCCAGCGGCGCAGTACGCATTCGAAAGAGCTGCGGCAATATCCCCCAATCATCCCGGTCCTCCATTCTTCCTTGGGCTTGGGCTGGCACAATCCGGCAAACTCGATGAAGCAGGAGCAGTCTGGCGCGCCCTGCTTGCCCGCGCGCCAGCAAATGCGCCGTGGAGGGCCGATCTGGAAGCTCGCCTCGGGCAGATCAATCAGCTTCCGGCTGCGTCCGGAACGCCCATGAGCGCCGGCGCAGACAGCAACGATCGCTGACGCCCTTGCGCCATTGCCCGGGTACAAGAGCTATGCTAGGGCGCGCCACCTTTTGCGAAAGCCAGTTGGGTCGGGATCCTTGTGCTTTGAATTCCCAAGAGATTTTCTTCGATGAATAGCCCCGCCGTTTCAGACGACTCGTCTGAGGAGTCGCGCGCGCACCAGCCTGGCGGTTCGCTGGCCAAGCTGGTCGTCGGTGCTGTCGGCGTTGTCTTCGGCGATATCGGGACAAGCCCGATTTACGCGTTTCGCGAAACCTTTGTCGGCCATCACCGGCTCATTGTCGATCAGGCCCACATTTATGGCGTTCTGAGCCTGATCTTCTGGTCGATGATGATCGTGGTGACCTTCAAATATGTCACCATCATCATGCGGGCGGACAACAAGGGAGAGGGCGGCAGTCTTGCGCTTCTTGCCCTCATCAACCGCAATAGCGAAGGCGCGCGATGGTCTGCTCCGATTGTTCTGCTCGGCGTTTTTGCAACGGCGCTTTTCTATGGTGACAGCATGATCACACCGGCCATGTCGGTGTTGTCGGCGTCCGAAGGCCTTGCGGTCGTGAACAGTGGCTTTGCACCTTGGGTTGTGCCGCTGTCTGTGGGCATTCTTGTTGGCCTTTTCACGATTCAGTCCCGCGGGACGGCTACCGTCGGCGCGTTTTTCGGGCCGATCATGTTGCTGTATTTTGGCGCGATTGCTGTCCTTGGAACGATCCAGATCATCAGCAATCCAGGCATCGCCTGGGCGCTCAATCCCTACCATGCCGTTGCGTTCTTCGTTTACGATCCGACACGCGCCTTTTTGGCGCTCGGTTCTGTGGTCCTTGCGATCACCGGGGCTGAAGCGCTTTATGCAGACATGGGGCACTTTGGCCGCAAGCCGATCGGAATCTCCTGGCTGTGGTTCGTGATGCCGGCGCTCATGCTCAATTATCTGGGCCAAGGCGCAATGATCGTTGCAAACCCTGCAGCAATTGCGAATCCCTTTTTCCTGCTGGCGCCTGATTCAATCAGGATTTTTCTCGTGCTCCTTGCCATGCTTGCCTCGATTATTGCCAGCCAGGCTGTCATTTCCGGCGCGTTCTCGTTGACTCAGCAGG
>CAYSCC010000378.1:0-2255 GCA_964429375.1 uncultured Chakrabartia sp. | reverse complement strand
AATCAATTGTTCCCGGTGTGTTGAGGCATGTGATGCCATGTTTGAGGGCAAGGCCAGAGCGGGGGCGCACCTGCACTTCAAATCCCTGAGGGATGGCCATCGCAAATCCGGTCGAAACTGGCCAACGGGCACCGGGGGCAAGGGTCACATCCTCTGCAGCCACAACGTCCAGTCCCGCCGCGCCATCAGTGGAATAAGTGGGCAATGCCAGATCTGCACCGTTTGGCAGACGCTGAATGGCAATCTCAATGTCAGGCAAGTGCATCAGCGATCTTTCCAACAAGTTTGCGGGCGACATCCGCCTTTGACATGCGTTCCCAGCTTTCCGTGCCTGCGCCAGAGATCAGGTGGACGCGATTGGCTCCCCCCCCCATCTTGTCGATGGAAACATCATTGGCAACAATCCAGTCGCACCCCTTTCGCAGGCGCTTGGCCGTCGCCTGCTCAACGGCTGAGTCCGTTTCCGCTGCAAACCCGATCAAAAGCGGGGGGCGGTTTTCCGAGGCCGCAAGTTCAGCAAGAATATCCGGATTCTTGTGCCAGTTGAGTGTCGGAGGCCCTTTTTCCTTTTTCAGCTTGCCCGGCGCTTCATCAACGCGCCAGTCTGCAACAGCAGCCACGAGAACTGCGGCATCTGAGGGCAGCGCCAGCTTGACTGCTACCTGCATCTCACGGGCGGTTTCCACGTCGACACGAGTCACCCCCGCTGGGGTCGGCAGGTTCACGGGCCCGGCCACAAGCGTGACACGTGCGCCTGCTTCGGCGAGCGCACCGGCAATGGCAAAGCCTTGCTTGCCGGAAGACCTGTTTGCGATCACCCGAACCGGATCGATCGGTTCATGCGTCGGTCCGGCCGTCACAATCACATGGCGGCCCCGGAGCCGCCCTGCCCCTTGGCCGGCAAAGTCTGGCTGGTCTGCCAGCACATCTGCTGCCGGACCTGCCAGGGCATTGCGGATCGCTGCTGCAATGGCTTCAGGCTCGGGCAGGCGACCCTGGCCATATTCGCCGCAGGCCATGGGCCCTTCATCCGGTTCCATCACAGTGATTCCGTCACCGCGCAGTGTAGCCACGTTTCTCCGGGTGGCGGCATGATGCCACATTCTGACATTCATGGCCGGAGCCGCAAGCACGGGCTTGTCTGTGGCAAGCAGGAGCGTCGTTGCGAGATCGTCGGCGATGCCTTGCGCCATTTTCGCCATGAGGTCCGCCGTTGCAGGTGCAACAACAAGAAGATCGGCTTGGCGGGAAAGCTGAATGTGCCCCATCTCCGCCTCATCCTTGAGGTCAAACAGGTCTGTGTAGACCTTGTCTTCACTCAATGCCGCAAGAGTCATGGGCGTCACAAATTTCTCGGCAGCGCGCGTCAGCACGCAGCGCACGGACATGCCGTCTTTGCGGAGCAAGCGGACCAGCTCGCACGTCTTGTAAGCAGCTATGCCGCCGCCCACGATCAGCAGGATTCGCTTGCCCGTCATACCCACCCATATAGAAAACTGGCCGCTGCAACGCCAGCAAGGGCGCCTGCCAGCAGCAATCCCAGCCTCGCAAGCCATTTGCCTGAACCCGTTTCGATTTCTGGCAAGGGCGGGCCGGGTGGCGCAGCACCTGGTTTGGGATATGCAGCCTCGATTCGGCGCAAGAGATCAGGAAGATCACCAAGCGCCTTGACAGCGCGCTGAATATGCCCGGCAAGGACTGCTTCCGGACCCAGTTCATCGCGCAGCCAATCGGACACAAATGGCCCAGACACGTCCCACATGTTGATGTCTGGATCGAGCGTTGAGGCCACCCCTTCCACCATCACCATCGTCTTTTGCAGCAGCAGAAGATGCGGCTGGGTCGGCATGTCGAATTCACGCGTGATTGCAAACAGACCGTCGAGCATGTTCCCAACGCTGATATCCTTCACGGGAACGCCCCGGATCGGCTCTCCCACGGCACGCAGGGCAGTCGTGAATTCGTCGATACTATGGTGACCGGGAACATATTGGGCGTCAAAGTGGATTTCGGCCACGCGGCGATAATTGCCCGTGATCAGCCCGTGCAGAATTTCGGCGAGCCAGAGCCGCGCCTGACGGTTGACCCGACCCATGATTCCAAAATCGATGGCCGCAATCTTGCCTTCAGGCGTGACGAACAGATTGCCTTGATGAAGGTCGGCATGAAAGAACCCTTCGGCAATGGCCTGACGCAGGAAGGATCTGACCAATGTCTGTGCAAGGGCATTGAGATCGTGCCCCGCTGCAATCAGG
>CAYSCC010000377.1:0-2268 GCA_964429375.1 uncultured Chakrabartia sp. | reverse complement strand
CCTGTTTTCAACGCATGTCATGGGGCACGCCCAGCGGATCTGCGACCGGATTTCGATAATCGCGGGCGGTGAAGTCCGCTTTGAAGGCACAGTTGATGACGCGCGTGCCACGCTTCCGATGAAGGCGCACTATGTTCCCTGCTCGGGCGGGGACAAAGTCGGCGCGCTGCTTCCGCCTGATGCCGAACATAGTGGCAATAGCTGGCGGTTCACTGTGCCGGAAGAGGGCGCCGAGCGGCTTGTGACGGATCTCGTCAAGGCCGGTCACGGGATCGCGGGCCTCTCGATCGAACGACCCGGGTTGCATGATGCCTTTGTCCGCATTGTGGGCATGGCGAAGGGGAACACTTCGGGGGATCAGGCATGAAACAGCTGATCGCCAATGGTCTGGTCATTGCCCGCCGGGATTTCATGGCTGTGGTCGCTACGCCGACCTTCATCCTGTTCCTTCTGGCGCCCTTCCTCATGCTTGGCGTCAGCATCGCGAGCGGCGTCGGTGGCGCCTATCTGGCCAAAGGCTCCCAGGACGCGCGGCAGATGGTGATCATCGCCAATGCTACAGATGCCAAGCGGCTTGCGGCGCAGGACGCTGCGACGAGGTCGCGTCTCTTTGGGAGAGAGGGAGGCCCGCCGCCCGTTCATTTTGTCTTGCCAGAAGCCCATCCCGAATCTCAGCAGGCGGTGCTGCTGGCCGGCAAGGCACTGGATACGACCGCGGTCATGCGCGGCCCGCCGGATCGCCCCGTAATTGCCCATCTTCCCGGTGAAGCCGATGACGGCCGGTACCTCGCTCTCCTGGCGGAGGATATGTTGCGGACGCAAGCCTTGGGCCGGTCGCCCCCTGATCAGTTCAGCCTGCCCCAATTCAAGGTCATCGAAAAGGCCGCACCAACCCGATCCCGCCAGCAGCGGACAGGGAGCAGTGCCGTGGTCATCATGTTCATGCTGACAATCATGCTCGCCAGTCAGGCGGTCGGGACTTTGGCCGAGGAAAAGTCGAACAAGGTGATCGAGATTCTCGCGGCGTCGGTCCCGCTCGAGGCGGTGTTCTTTGGAAAGTTGATGGGGCTTTTCGCGATCGCGCTCGTCTTTGTCGCTTTCTGGGGTGGCCTGGCGTCGGTTGGTCTTGCGGTCCTTCCTGCCAGCGCAGGGCTCGAGAGCTTTGCGCCTGTAATTGGCACGCCCATCTTCATCGTGCTGGCCTGTTGCTATTTTGCGATGGCGTTCATGCTCCTTGGGGCAATTTTCCTCGGGGTTGGCGCACAGGCGTCAACGATGCGTGAAATCCAGATGCTGTCGCTGCCCATTACCCTGTTCCAGCTGATCATGTTCGGATTGTCGATGGCCGCAGCGGGCCAGCCCGGAACAGGCATTGCCCGCTTTGCGGAGATTTTCCCATTCAGTTCGCCTTTTGCCATGGCGGCGCGCGGGGCCACTGATCCTGCGCTTTGGCCGCATATGCTCGCTCTGGGGTGGCAGCTCGTCTGGGTTGCCTTGACCATTGCCGCCGGGGCACATTTTTTCCGGTATGGAGTCCTGAAATCCGGCGTCGGACCCTTCAGGGCCCTGGGTCGGAAGCTGGCGAGGCGACCGGTTCGCGGGACGAATTCCCATTGACATTGATGTAAATAGTGGCAAAGTGCAACCGATTCCAAATATGGGAATGAGAGGAGCATTCTGATGGCTACGGCATACAAGCTGGACAGTAATGAAGTCGATCCGCTGGATGTCAGCCGGGCAGAGCTTTACACAGAACATAAATGGCAAGAGCCGTTTCGGCGCCTGCGGGCCGAGTCCCCGATCTACTGGTGCGAAAACAGTGAATTCGGCTCTTATTGGTCCGTGTGCTCCTACAAGGCGATCCAGCATGTAGAGGCCTTGCCGGATATCTACTCTTCTTCATGGGAATATGGTGGCATCACGATCGCGGACCGTGACCAGTATGAGGAACCCAAGCTGGAAATGCCGATGTTCATTGCGATGGACCGGCCGAAACACACTGAACAGCGTCGCGTGGTTTCACCGGCATTCACGCCCAGCGAAATGATCCGCATGAGCGACGAGATTCGCCAGAGGACTTCTGAAACTCTCGATTCTCTTCCATGGGATCAGCCATTTGACTGGGTGGACCGGGTGTCGATCGAACTGACGACTGGCATGCTCGCAGTGCTGTTTGACTTTCCCTGGGCAGACCGGCGCAAGCTGACGGAATGGTCGGACTGGGCGGGTGACATCGAGATTGTGAAAGACGCGGCCAGTAAAGCACCG
>CAYSCC010000376.1:0-2276 GCA_964429375.1 uncultured Chakrabartia sp. | reverse complement strand
CCTTACCAAGACCCTGATCCTTATTCGGTCGGGGAGCCTGTGACGCATGTCCAGGGCTCTCCAGCCTAAAGGTTACAGGAGCCGACTTATGCCGGTTAGCTAACTCCCCGATCACAGGATCGAAACGGACAGGCCAAGCGGGGGCGAACCGCAACGGCTTGTCCCGAGTGGAGTAGAGTATGGATGCGCCTCGTTTCAGCAAGATCGCACTGACAGGCACCCTGACGACCCGATACCTGCGCGGTATCATCATCCTCGACGATGGAACCCACTGGCACACCGCCGGCCTTCCGTGGGGAGCGTGGAACTATCTGGGGCAGCGGGTGTGGGCCGAAGGGATCGTGCTGGGCAGGCGAAAGATCGACGTCGTGAAACTCAAAAGCTCGACGGCGACCAAGACCGGTAAAAACGGGGGCGCTCATTCGCGCCGTCCATCAGCAATATCGAATGACTGCAGTTGGGGTCACCGCCATCCCGGCGCTTGAGCGACGTAGCAGGGGGTCTCGCGTGTCATGCCGCAGCCACGGCCCTGTGCTTCGGCTTTGGGGATCATTTGCACAGCCAAATTGCCTGCAAGTGCAACGGCGATCACCGTGAGAACGATCTTAGTATAACGGTCCGTCATGTCTCTTCTCCGACTCGTGACCATCGCGAACTTATGCCTTTTGATGGACGACATCTACGTGCAGGATCATCACTTCCTCTGCATGCCATAGTCCCGCCCGAGGCAACCGTGTCGGCACCCGTCAATTTGTACGCTTGTTTTTGGTCAGGGCCGTGCGTTAACACGCAATGCGGCGAGCGGGCCCATGCCAGGGGCAGGCGCGCGAGCCTAAGTTCAGAGGGGGGATATAAATGAAGCCTGTCATATTTCTCGCAATGATTGCGAGTGCGTCTGCATTGATGGCGCAAACCAGTGCGCCGCAGCCGTCGGCCGACGCGGCCCCGGAACAGGCTTCGGCGCAATCAGCGCAAGCCCCGGCTCCCATTGCGATCGTCTTTTCGGAAAAAGGCGCGAACGGGATGAGCGATCTGCCCATGGGTGTTCACCGCATCCCCGACAGTGATGTCGTTGTTTCGGGTCATCAGGGCGGCGGCGGGATCGGGATGCTGTTCGGCGTGGTCGGCGTGCTGGTGCAAAGCTCGATCAATGCCGATGCGGGCACCGGCAAGGTCCGCAATACCGAGGATGACCTGCGCTTCGACGTTCGGGCGCGGGCGATCGAGATGACCAACAAGCTGATGGAGAGCGACCCGTTCCGATCCGCCTACACGCTGACCCCCCAACCGAACGGCAGCACGATGACGGTGACACCCTATGTCGTCCTCACCTTCGTCAAGAAGACAGAGGATGTCCGCCCCTATGTGGTGCTGAAGACTAAGGTTGCGACCGGAACGGACTCGGGCAAGACGATCAAGTATTTCTGCTGTGAAGGAAAAGCGCTGCCGCTTGCAAGCTTGACGGAAAATGATGGCGCCGGCCTGAAGGAACTCCTTTCGGCCGAGCTTGAAACCGCCGTCAATGTGATGCTGCTGGATCGTTCGCAGCCCTTCCCGCGCAACGATGAGGCCAAGGTCGAAACCAACGGATTCCTTCCCTTTGTCGGCAAGCCATTGAAGTGGAGGGGGTTCGATCTGGGGCGGTACAAGGATTATAACCTGATCGAGTATCGTGGCGGGCTGTTCGTCTTTTCCGGCGTGAACATCGTCGAACCCGGCGCGTTGGAAATCACACCAGTCGTCAAGAAGTGACGGACGACACCGCGATGGTCTGAAGTCTGATTGTCCAGATCGTTCAGATACGTTCGCGGCATGCCATGTGGTTTGAACGCTGCGAGGAAGGCAGATCATGCGATTGAACGAAAAGACGGCGCTGGTGACGGGTGGGGCGTCTGGCCTTGGGGATGCCATTGTGCGGCGGTTTGTCGAAGAAGGCGCCCGCGTGATCATTGCCGACATAGACGACGAGAATGGCCGGGCGCTGGCGCTTGCGCTGGGCAATGCCGCCAGTTTCATGTCGCTCGATGTGTCACGCGAGGAGGATTGGCAGCGCGCGCTCGCTGAAAGCGGGCCGATCGACGTCCTTGTCAACAATGCCGGTATCACGACTCATGGCTCGATCGAGGACGTGACGCTCGAACAGTTCCGGCATGAATTTGATGTCGATGTGGTCGGTGTCTTCCTTGGCTGCAAATATGGCATCGCCAACATGAAGGCCAATCCGAAGGGAAGCGGCGGATCGATCATCAACATGTCCTCCCTGTGCGACGTGGAAC
>CAYSCC010000375.1:0-2286 GCA_964429375.1 uncultured Chakrabartia sp. | reverse complement strand
GGATCATTCGGCTGAATTCTGGACGAGCGTGATCGTGGCGGCTGTATTCATGGGTGGGTATGGGCTCCGACGCGCCTATGGGCCCCAGGCGGGCCGATAGGGTTTTCAAGCATCTGCACGTGGGGTAGCCTGATGGACGCTGAACAACTGCTGTTTGAAAGATTGAAGCAGCTCGGCATTGCCTGGCAGTTGCATGAGCATGACGCCGTCTTCACGGTGGAAGAAAGCGTTCGCCTGCATGAGTCAATTGCCGGGGCACACACCAAGAACCTTTTCCTCAAGGATGCGGGTGGGCAGTTCTGGCTGGTGACCGTTCCGCATGATGCCCGCGTTGATCTCAAGGCTCTGCCTGCCGCCATTGGCTCAAAAAAGGTCAGCTTTGGGAAACCGGACGACATGGAGAGGCTTCTGGCCGTAACCCCGGGATCGGTCACGCCGCTTGCGGCCATGAACGATGTTTCTGGTGAAGTTCATGTCGTTCTGGATTCGCGGTTGGCGTCGGAAGAATGGGTGCATGTCCATCCTTTGCGCAATACTGCAACACTGGGCCTTTCGGGCCCTGACCTGCTCAGGTTTCTTGCGTCCTTTGACCATGATGCTGCTGTCTTGCTGGTGCCCGCGCCCCAATGAGCGTCAGCGTCTTTGAGCTTTTCAAGATCGGCGTGGGGCCATCGAGTTCCCACACTGTTGGTCCCATGGTTGCGGCCCGAAGATTCTGCGAATGGCTCGATGAACAGGGAATGTTGAGCACGACCGCTGCAATATCAATCAACCTTTATGGTTCACTTGCCTTGACCGGCAAAGGTCACGCGACAGACACCGCGATCATCCTTGGCCTGACAGGCGCGGAACCCTCCACAATTGATCTGGATTTAGCGCCGTCGGTCATCGAACGAGTCAGACGGGACCACCGGATTGCTCTTCTGAGCCGGCACATGGTTGTGTTCGACCCTGAACAGGACCTGCATTTCCTTCAGCGCGAAAGGCGGCCGTTTCACAGCAATGCCATGAAATTTTGCGCGATGGATCCGGGTGGTGGCCTACTGGCAGAGCGGACCTACTATTCGGTTGGCGGCGGTTTTATTGTTGATGAAGAAGAGTCGACCAAGAACGCGCGCCAGGATGACGAGATCAAGATCCCATATGATTTCTGCTCAGGAGCCCAATTGCTCGAACTGGCCGACGCGACGGGAAAGAGCTTTGCAGAAATCATGATGGCCAACGAATGCGCCCGAGCGCCTGCTGAGGTGGTTGAAGCGCGTCTGGATGCCATCGCAACAGCAATGGCGGAAAGCATCGAACGCGGCTGCAAGCAGGCTGGCACACTTCCCGGCGGCCTGAATGTGAAGCGAAGGGCGCCTTATCTGGCAGCCGAATTGGGCGCGCGACAGGAAGCCAATCTGCATGACCCGCTTGTCGTCCTGGACTGGATCAATCTCTGGGCCATGGCCGTCAACGAAGAAAATGCGGCTGGCGGGCGTGTCGTTACGGCACCCACCAACGGCGCTGCCGGGATTGTTCCGGCTGTCATGCGCTTTCATGACCGCTGTTACAGGGGCACTTCGGAAACGCGGCGCACATTTCTTCTGACTGCCGCGGCGATTGGGTCCCTCTACAAACGCAATGCGTCGATTTCCGGCGCTGAAGTGGGGTGTCAGGGCGAGGTCGGGGTGGCCTGCTCCATGGCTGCCGCTGGTCTGACCGCCGCTCTTGGCGGAACAAGCGCACAGATTGAGAATGCTGCTGAAATCGGAATGGAACACAATCTGGGTTTGACCTGTGATCCGGTCGCAGGGTTGGTCCAGATCCCGTGTATTGAACGAAACGCTATGGGGGCGGTCAAAGCCATTGACGCATCGCGACTGGCACTGTTGGGAGACGGATCGCACATGGTCAGTCTTGACAAGGTCATCGAAACCATGCGCCAGACTGGGCTCGATATGCGTGACAAATACAAGGAAACATCGCAAGGCGGCCTCGCCGTCAATGTCGTGGAATGCTGACTTTGGGAGACAATGAATGAAGACGCGTGCCGCAGTTGCCTTTGAAGCGAAGAAGCCACTTGAGATTGTCGAGGTTGATCTTGAGGGCCCGAAGGCAGGCGAAGTGCTAGTCGAGATCATGGCGACGGGTATTTGCCACACGGACGCCTACACGCTGGACGGCTTCGACAGTGAGGGACTCTTTCCCTCGATCCTCGGACACGAAGGTGCAGGGATCGTGCGGGAGGTTGGCGCAGGCGTGACCTCTCTCAAGCCCGGCGATCACGTGATCCCGCTCTACACC
>CAYSCC010000374.1:0-2288 GCA_964429375.1 uncultured Chakrabartia sp. | reverse complement strand
CATGAGCCGCAGGTCCTGCCGGCACGCTTCCCCAATCTCCTCGTCAATGGCGCGGGCGGTATTGCCGTGGGCATGGCGACCAATATCCCGCCGCACAATCTTGGCGAGGTCGTGAACGCAGCGATTGCCTTTATCAACAATGGCGCGATCACCTGCGAAGAACTCATGGAACATGTGCCTGCGCCGGACTTCCCGACCGGGGCGCTGATCCTTGGCGTGCATGGCGCCCGATCAGCCTATACGACGGGCAAGGGCTCGATCGTGATGCGCTGTCGCCATGTGATTGAAGAAGGCCGCGGCGATCGGCGCAGCATCGTCCTGACTGAAATTCCGTACCAGCAGGGAAAGAATGCCCTTGTCGAACGAATTGCTGAAGCGGCCAAGGAAAAGAAGATCGAAGGCATCTCGGACATCCGTGACGAGTCCAACCGTTTCGGCGTACGGATCGTTATTGATCTGAAACGTGACGCATCGCCGGAAGTCGTCCTGAACCAGCTGTGGCGGCATACACCCGCACAGTCCAATTTTCCGGCGAACATGCTGGCGATCCGCGGTGGCAGACCCGAGGTTCTGACGCTTCGGGACATGATCGAAGCATTTGTGAAGTTCCGTGAAGAAGTCATCACCCGACGCTCTAAGTTTGAACTGGCAAAAGCGCGCGACCGTGCTCATGTCTTGCTCGGCCTTGTTATTGCGGTCACCAACCTGGACGAGGTTGTTCGCATGATCCGCGGCTCATCGAGCCCTGCGGAGGCGCGCGAGAAGCTTGGCGCACGGGAATGGCCAATCGCGGAAATTGCCCCTTATATTGCCCTTGTCGAAGCCGTAGAGGATGGGGGCGCAGCGGACAATTCGACCTACCGGCTGTCCGACATTCAGGTGCGCGCTATCCTCGATTTGCGGCTCCATCGCCTGACAGCGCTTGGCCGCGATGAAATCGGCAAGGAACTTAGGGAACTGGCTGAGAGCATTGCCTATCTCCTGGGCATTCTTGCCGATCGGGCGAAGCTTTACGACGTCATGCGGGAAGAGCTTGTGGCGGTCCGGGAGGAGTTTTCGACACCGCGCCGGACGGAAATCACTGCAGCATTCGATGGCGTCGATGATGAGGACCTGATCGAACGCGAAGACATGGTCGTGACCGTGACTCTTGACGGCTATATCAAGCGGACCTCGCTGGACACGTTTCGGGCACAACGCCGCGGCGGCAAGGGCCGGGCAGCCATGGCCACGAAAGATGAAGACGTTGTCACGGAATTGTTCGTGACATCGACGCACACGCCCGTGCTTTTCTTTTCCACAGCGGGCAAGGTTTACCGCCTCAAGGTCTGGCGCCTGCCTGAAGGCGGCCCGAACACGCGCGGGCGTCCCATGATAAACCTGCTGCCGCTAGCTCCTGGCGAAACAATTTCGACGGTTCTCCCCTTGCCCGAGGATGAAGCGGAATGGAGCAAGCTGCATGTCATGTTTGCGACCGCCAAAGGAACCGTGCGGCGCAACAGCATGGATGCGTTCACGAACGTCCCGTCGAACGGTAAAATCGCCATGCGCTTCGATGATGGGAGTGCCGACCGGCTGATCGGGGTTGCCTTGCTGACGGAGGACGATGATGTGCTGCTTGCAACCCGCTCCGGGAAGGCTATCCGCTTTGAAGGAACCGATGTCCGCGAATTCCAGAGCCGAACGTCGACGGGCGTGCGCGGGATGACCCTGAAGGGGGACGACGAAGTGATTTCACTGTCCATCCTTCGCCGTTCTGGTGCCACGCAGGAGGAGCGCGAAGCCTATCTGCGGGCTGCACCATGGAAGGACAATGAAAACGCACCGATGCTCTCTGCCGAGCGGATGGCGGAGCTTGAAGAGCGTGAACAGTTCATCATGACAGTCTGCGCCAATGGCTATGGGAAGCGGTCGTCAGCCTATGAGTATCGCCGCACAAACCGCGGTGGCCAGGGAATCACGAACATCGACAATATTGCCCGCAATGGCCCGGTCGTCGCAAGTTTCCCGGCCAAGAATGGTGAACAGCTCATGCTGGTGACCGATCAGGCCAAGATGATCCGTATGGAAGTTGAAGGCATGCGGGTGATTGGCCGCAACACGGCAGGCGTGAAGCTCTTCGATGTGGCCAATGATGAACATGTCGTCAGTGCCGCGCTTATCGAGGAAAGCGAAAGCGACGACGAAACGCCGGACGAGTGAAGCAAACCGCCTTCAAGATTCTGACTGCATCCCAGTGGAAGCAGTTTCGGGACGATGGAATGTTCCATGGTGCGCCTGTCGACCTT
>CAYSCC010000373.1:0-2291 GCA_964429375.1 uncultured Chakrabartia sp. | reverse complement strand
CTGGCCGGGGATGTGGATGTGCCGACGGCGCAGGCGCTGGTGCAAAAGCATTTTGGCAGCTTCCCCGCCGGACCCAAACAGCAGCCCGTTGTCGCGCCGGTACCGACGCTTGCTGCGCCGAAGTTCGAAAGCATGAAGGATCGCGTCGCGACGACCCGGCTCTATCGATGGTGGGCAGTCCCGGGTCTGAACGATCCAGATACCGTTCCCCTGTCGGTCGGCCTGTCTGTGCTTGGGGGGCTTTCGAGTTCAAGGCTCGACAATGCGCTGGTACGCGACGAAAAGCTTGCCGTGGGTGTCACCGCAAGCATGCAGACGTTCGCGCAAGTCAGCTTTGCGGAAATCACGGCTGACGTGCGGCCGGGCGTTGATGTGGCCCTTGTCAACAAGAGGCTGGATGAACTGCTCGCCGAATTGATGACGAAAGGGCCGACCGCAGATGAAGTGCGGCGTGTGGCCACGCGTGCGGTATCCGAGACGATTTCAGGGCTGGAATCGGTTGGCGGCTTTGGTGGAAAGTCAGTGACTCTTGCCGAAGGCGCGCTTTATCTGAACGATCCGGACTATTACCGCACGCAGCTGACGGAGTATGCGCGCGCGACGCCTGCATCGGTCAAGGCAGCAATGAAAAAATGGCTTTCACGCCCTGTCTATGCCTTGACCGTAGAGCCGGGTGAACGCGCTGCCTATGAGGAAGCGGCCAGGGTCGAACCACCCGCAGCCCCGGAAGAGGTGGCAGTCATCGATCCGGCCAAGCTGCCTCCGGTCGGGTCATTCGCATCCCTGACATTTCCCGAGATCGAAAGGGCACGCCTCAGCAACGGCATGGAGGTGTTTTTCGCTCGCCGGTCAGCGGTTCCGATCGTCCATGTCAATGTGTCCTTTGATGTCGGGTATGCGGCTGATCCCAAGGATGCCCTTGGCACTCAGGCCCTTATGCTGCGTGTCATGCGGGAAGGTACAAAATCGCGGAATTCCCGCCAGCTTGCAGAAGAAGGCGAGAGGCTTGGTGCGATCATCTCCACCAGCGCGAGCCTGGATCGCACGAACTTCGGCATCTCCGCCCTGTCTGCCAATCTGGGTCTGTCGCTTGATCTGCTTGCGGACGTGATCCGCAACCCCGCATTTGCAGAGGACGAAGTGAACCGGGTTCGAGCCCAGCAACTGGCGGGAATCGCTGCCGAACTTCAGGATCCCGGCTCTGTTGCGGGGCGTGTCTTGCCGACGTTGATGTGGGGCAAGGATCATCCCTATGCCGTGCCGGGCAGCGGCAGCGGGGATATGGCTGTGGTCAAGTCGCTGACACCTGCCCAGCTTTCCGCCTTTCATGGCCGCTGGCTTCGTCCGGGAACGGCAAGAATCTTCGCTGTAGGTGACACGAGCCTCAAGGCGCTTCTGCCTCTGCTTGAAAAGAGCTTTGGAACCTGGCGCGCTGCAGGTGGACCACCATTGGCCAAGAACTTCAATGTGCCCACTCCGGCGCCACGCGCCCGCATTGTGCTCGTTGACCGACCCAATGCGCCGCAGTCGACAATCTATGCCGGCGCCGTCCTGAATCGCAGCGGCCGGGATGACCTTGTCGCCCTTCGCGCGGCCAACGAAGTATTTGGCGGGTCGTTCCTGTCGCGCATCAATGTCGATCTGCGCGAAACCAAGGGCTGGTCCTATGGAGTCGGCAGTGGAATCGGCAGCGAGGAGAACAGGGTGTCCTTCGTTATTCGGGCGCCCGTTCAGGCAGACCGGACCGGAGATTCCATCCGCGTGCTGAGGGCGCAGCTCAACGACTTTTACACCAAGACAGGCGTGACAGCAGCTGAACTGGAACGGACAGTCAATGGCAATATCCGCGAACTTCCGGGCAATTATGAAACCTCAGGTGCTGTTTTGGGCAGCGTTCAGCGCATCATTGCACTGGGGCGTCCCGACGATTTTTACGAAACCTTGCCGCAAAAATATCTGGCAATGACTTCTGCGGGACTTGATCGCGAATTCCGTAGCGTCATTGACCCGAATGCGCTCGTATGGGTGGTTGTGGGCGATGCCAAGACAGTGAAGCCCCAGCTTGACGGGCTTGGCCTGCCTGTTGAAGAGATGATTTTATCCGCGGCGAATTGAACACGCGGCAGAGTAAGGAGAAGAAGATGTCCGTTGCAGGTTCCTATGAATGCGTGACCAAGACCCCCATGGGAGATCAGAAATCCGTCCTGACAGTCAATGTGTCCGGCGACAGCTGGACAGGGACCAACGCAGGAGCCCAAGGATCGCTCGATGTCTATGATGGCAAGGTCGAC
>CAYSCC010000372.1:0-2293 GCA_964429375.1 uncultured Chakrabartia sp. | reverse complement strand
GCGGTCGCCGAGCCCGGACGCAGCGCGATGGCCACTTCCTTGACGCCGGAATCGCGCAGGTTCTGCGCATGGGCATGGCCCTGGCTGCCATAGCCGACGATGGCGATCTTCCTGTTTTCGATCAGCTTCAGATCGGCATCACGATCGTAATAGACACGCATTCTCTTTTCCCTTGCTTGCATTCGTCATTCTGAAAAATGTGGTTGCGGCCATGCCCGGATGCAGGCGTTCGGTGCATCATGATCCATGGACCCTGTTTTGGTGACTGGGCACCAAAAGGATTAAACTGCTTCCTTCCCCCGCGCCATCGCCACGACACCCGTCCGGGCAACTTCGACCAGTCCGATTTCGCGCATAAGTTCAACGAAGCGATCGATCTTTGTCGAAGCGCCTGTCACTTCGAAGACGAAGCTTGCGATTGTCGTGTCCACGACATTGGCCCGGAACACCTCTGCCAGCCGCAACGCTTCAATCCTGTGGTCTCCTATGCCGGCGACCTTGACCAGAGCCAGTTCCCGTTCGACGTGATCCCCCAACACGGTAAGATCAGTGACTTTGTGGACGGGCACCATTCTGTCCAGCTGGGCGGCCACCTGTTCGATCACGGCCGGTGTTCCGCTCGTGACGATGGTGATGCGGCTGATCGAATCATCGGCCGTGATGTCTGCGACCGTCAGGCTTTCAATGTTGTAGCCACGTGCCGTGAACATGCCTGCGATCCGGGCAAGAACGCCGGGTTCGTTCGACACGGTGACGGAGAGCGTGTGCCGCTCCTTTGGACCTTCCTTGATGTGCATCAGACCAGTGCCTTCGCTTCGTCAGACATTTCGCCCGATACCTTGTCGTCACCGAGAATCATGTCGGTATGGGCTGCTCCCGATGGGATCATCGGAAAACAGTTGGCAAGCTTGGCCACCATGCAGTCCACGATCACAGGCCCGTCATGATCAATCATCGCCTTGATCCCGCTTTCCAGATCCGCCGGGTCTTCGATCCGGATGCCCTTCCAGCCATAGGCTTCCGCAAGTTTCACGAAATCGGGCAGCGAATCCGAATAGCTCTCGGAATAGCGGCTTGAATAGGTCAGCTCCTGCCACTGACGAACCATGCCCATATATTCGTTGTTGAGGATGAAGATCTTGACCGGCAACCGGTACTGGGTTGCCGTACCCAGTTCCTGGATATTCATCTGGATTGACGCTTCACCCGCAATGTCGATGACGAGCGCCTTCGGGTTGCCCAGCTGCGCTCCAATGGCGGCAGGAAGGCCATAGCCCATGGTTCCAAGCCCGCCTGAGGTCAGCCATTTGTTGGGACCCTCAAAATGGAAGTGCTGGGCGGCCCACATCTGGTGCTGCCCCACTTCGGTCGTGATGATGGGCGCACGCCTGTGGGTGGCTTCCCAGAGCTTGCGGATGGCGTCCTGCGGCATGATCTCGGTTTTCGAGGTTTTGTAGGCAAGCGACTTCTTTGCGCGCCATCCGTCGATGCGCTTCCACCAGCCGGAAAGATCCTGCTTCTGGTGCTGGCGGCCCTTCCAGATCTTGATCATGTCTTCGATCACGCGACCGACATCGCCGACAATCCCGACGTCGACGGGGACAACCTTGTTGATCGAACTGCGATCGATATCCACGTGGATCTTGCGGGCTTTGGGAGCAAAGGCATCGAGCCGACCCGTGACACGATCATCAAAGCGGGCCCCGAGGCAAACGATAAGGTCGGCCTGGTTCATGGCCCAATTGGCCTCATAGGTGCCGTGCATTCCGAGCATGCCGAGCCACTGCTCGTGCGATGCCGGAAAGGCGCCGAGCCCCATCAGCGTGGATGTGACTGGAGCACCGGTGATGCGTGCGAGTTCACGGAGAACCTGGCTTGCACCCGTCCCGGAATTGATGACGCCACCGCCTGTGTAGAGAACAGGCCGTTCCGCCGCGGCGAGCATTTCCACCGCCGCTTCAATGGCCTTGAGGTCTCCCTTTGTCTGGGGCTTGTAGCTTGGATGGTTGATGACACCGGGCTTGGCATAACGGGCCGTGGCAACCTGAACATCCTTTGGAATGTCAATGACGACCGGACCCGGACGCCCCGAGGTGGCGATGTGAAACGCCTCATGCACGACATGGCCAAGCGTCTCGGGCGATTTCACGAGATAGTTGTGCTTGGTGCAGTGCCGCGTGATTCCAACCGTATCGGCTTCCTGAAACGCGTCGGAACCGATCAGGTGTGTGGCAACCTGCCCGGTGATGACGACCATCTGGATGGAGTCCATCAGGCCATCCGAAATTCCCGT
>CAYSCC010000371.1:0-2297 GCA_964429375.1 uncultured Chakrabartia sp. | reverse complement strand
GCCTAGCGGAGCTTGGCTTTTCCCGAAGTCAGGCTGGGCAGGAGCTTGCCGAGATAGGCAAGGCGCCCCGTTGGCTGAATGGTCGCGACCTGTGTCGGCGTCCAGGTGACAACATTGGCATAGGTCAGACGAGGCACTGCCATCACTTTGCGCTTTGGGTAGATGAAGCCGTGCACGGGCCATGCAGCCCCGCCCAGATCATCATTGGGTCCGTACCAAACCCGCACCGCGCTCCAGTCACCGGCTTCTGACACGTCAATGACCTTGACATCACGTTCGACCTGTCCGCGCCGGCCGTTGATCGGCGACCAGTTGGCGTGCGTCACGAGTATGGTGCGGGCGTCGACAATGTCGCTCACGGTTGCGACATGGCCGAGTTCCATCCGGCCGTGCGGTGGGAAAGCCATGACCGCGCCGATCCTTGGAGTGTGCCCTCGCTCGTAGCGGCCTTGCGCCTGTTCCCACCAAGTATAGGCGTCACCATAAATCTGTATGCCCGAAACCGCCCTTGCAAAGGGAACGCATTCCCAATGGTATTGCGGCGTCGGCTCGGCAAGCGGCAAGGCGGTGACAGGCCCTGCTGGGCTCATCAGCGCAATGAGCGCAGCAACAGATTTTGCCACTTTGATCATGTGCCTTCCCGAAAACGCTGTCGAAGTTTCGCGCGGACGCGAGTCCAACGCAGGGGTTTTCCATGAATATGGTAAAATTAGTGATAACCGATGCAGTTGGGGCACGCTTGGCCAGCGCGCACGTCCTCGCCATGTCATTTGGCCGGGCTGGATCAGCGCGGGGTTGACCTTGGGGCCCTTGATGCGCGACGGACAGAAGCATGAATATCGAGTCACTCCTCACAGCCGAGTTTTCCAACCTTCCCGAGATTGTTCGTGCTCACGCGCGCGCACGCCCAGACGCGATCGCGGTTGCGGACCCCGAGACCCGGCTTACCTGGGCCGAGTTTGACAGCCTGGCAGACAGGATTGCCTCAAGGCTTCAAAGAGAAGGCGTCGGGCCGGGAGGTTCTGCTGCACTGGCTGGCTTCAACTCGGCATACCATGTCGCGGCCTGGCTGGGGGTTTTGCGGACGGGCGCAGTGGCCGGACTGATCACCTATTCCGCAACGGGCGAGCAGATGGCGGCCATGATTGCCGATACCGGCGCGCGCCATCTTTTCCTTGATGCAGGGGCCGCAGCAAGCCTCGAAGGTTTCGATATCGGAGATGTCGAGCGGATTGCCATGGATGGCAGCGATGCCGGCACGTCGCTTCTCGAGTGGATGGATCCCGAAGGATGTGCACCAGATATGGTCGATATCCGACCCGAAAGCAGCTTCAATATTATCTACTCTTCCGGCACGACGGGGGTCCCCAAAGGAATTGTTCACAGCCATTCCATGCGCTGGCAACATATCCTGCGTGGTCTTCCCGCCTATGGCCCGAATTCCGTCACGATTCTGTCCACGCCGATGTACTCAAACACCACAATGGCATCGTTCCTTCCAACGCTTGGATCGGGTGGCAAGGTTGTTCTCATGAAGAAGTTCGATGCCCGGGGCTTTCTTGAACTCGCCGAACGGGAACGTGCAACAAACACCATGCTTGTCCCTGTGCAGTACCGCCGGATCATGGCCCTACCGGATTTCGACACCTTCGACTTGTCGAGCTTCGTGATGAAGTATTGCACCAGTGCTCCGTTTCCGGCCCCGCTCAAGGCGGATGTCGTGAAGCGCTGGCCAGGCGGGCTCGTGGAAATCTATGGCATGACGGAAGGCGGCGGGGTTTGCCTGCTGGAAGCACATAAATACCCTGACAAGCTCCATACGGTTGGCCAGCCCTCGCCTGGCCATGACATGCGGGTCATTGATGAAGACGGAAATGAGCTGCCGCAAGGATCGGTCGGCGAAATTGTCGGCCGCTCGCCGACCATGATGACTGGCTACAACAATCGCCCGGACGCAACCAAGGCCATGTACTGGTATGATGCCGAGGGTCGCTTGTTCTATCGGCATGGGGACATTGGCCGATTTGACGAAGATGGATTTCTGACCCTGATGGACCGGGCGAAGGATCTGATCATTTCGGGTGGCTTCAACATTTATCCGAGCGATCTCGAAGCAGTGCTGCTCCAGCACCCCGCTGTGGTTGAAGCAGCTGTCGTCGGAATTCCGAGCGAAGAGTGGGGAGAGACTCCGGTTGGTTTTGTCGTCCTTCGCGATGGGACAGACCAGGCGGACATTCTTGCCTTCGCGAACGGAAAGGTTGGCAAGACGCAACGTATCAATCGGCTGGTCGTCGTTG
>CAYSCC010000370.1:0-2301 GCA_964429375.1 uncultured Chakrabartia sp. | reverse complement strand
GATCGAACCACCGACACTGCGATTTTCAGTCGCATGCTCTACCAACTGAGCTACCCGGGCATCTGGCGCAAACGCGAAGCGCGCCTATAGTCAGGCTTCAGGGGTGCTGTCCAGCCCCGAACCGTCCTCTTCTTCCTCTTCCCTTGCCGGGACGCGATAGGCTTCACCGAGCCAGTTGAGCAGGTCCCGATCCTTGCAGCCTTGCGAACAGAAGGGCCTGAATTCGATCACCCATGGCTTGCCGCACAAGGGGCACGGGCCCGAGACCTTCATGGCACCAGGATCGTGTCTGCGGGCTGTGGCAGCATGTCAGGATAATCGAGCGTGTAGTGAAGCCCCCGGCTTTCGTGCCGGTGCAATGCGGAACGAATGATCAGGTCGGCAACTTCGACGAGATTGCGGAGTTCCACAAGGTCGGGCGTCACCCGAAAGGCACTGTAATAGTCCTCCACTTCCTGACGGAGCAGATCGATCCTGTGCTTGGCCCGTTCGAGCCGCTTCGTCGTGCGCACGATGCCGACAAAGTTCCACATGAAATGCCGCAGCTCACGCCAGCATTGCGCGATGACCACTTCCTCATCGGAATCCGTCACCCGGCTTTCGTCCCAGTCCCGGATCGGGGGCGGCTCTGGCAAGGTATCCCAATGCGCCATGATGTGACGCGCACTGGCTTCGCCAAAGACAAGACATTCGAGGAGCGAGTTGGAGGCCAGGCGATTCGCGCCGTGAAGGCCGGACTGGGTAACTTCGCCTGCTGCATAGAGCCCCGGTGCATCCGTTCGTCCATCCAGGTCGATCAGAACGCCGCCGCAGGTATAGTGCTGCGCCGGAACGACAGGAATCGGTTGCGTCGTGATGTCGATGCCAAGGCCAAGCAGCTTGGCATGGATGTTGGGAAAATGTTCGCGCACGAATTCCGGTGGCTTGTGGCTGATGTCCAGATGAACATAGTCGAGGCCGAGCCGCTTGATTTCATGGTCGATCGCCCGCGCGACAATATCGCGCGGGGCAAGCTCTTCACGGGCATCAAAGCGCGGCATGAAGCGTTCGCCCGTCATTGGAATTTGAAGCCTCCCGCCTTCACCCCGCACGGCTTCGGTGATCAGGAAGTTCTTCACATCGAGGTTGTAGAGGCAGGTCGGGTGGAATTGCATGAATTCCATGTTCGACACGCGGCATCCTGCCCGCCACGCCATCGCGATTCCGTCTCCGGTCGCGCCCCGCGGCGCCGTTGAATACAGATAGGTGCGGCCCGCCCCGCCTGTTGCGAGGATGGTGGCATGCGCCGTAAAGGTTTCCACCCGCCCCGTTTCCCGGTTGAGCGCATAGACCCCATGGATACGTCCGCTCGTCGAAAAACGCTGCTGGTGCCGCCCCATGATCAGGTCGATCGCGACCCGGCCGGGAACCAGGGTGATATTGGGATGTCCCCTGGCAGACTTTTCAAGCGCCTGCTGCACGGCCCAGCCCGTTGCATCATCGACATGAACAATCCGCCGGTGGGAATGGCCGCCTTCGCGGGTGAGATGCCACTGGTCCCCCTTGACCGAATTGAACGGCACGCCCAGCGTGGCAAGGCGTGCAATAGCCTCTGGCGCGCTTTCAACCACGAATTCGACGGTCTGCCGATTGTTGAGGCCGGCTCCGGCAATCATCGTGTCGTCGATGTGGCTTTCGAACGTGTCTCCGGGCTCAAGAACGGCGGCTATCCCGCCCTGCGCCCAGCTCGTCGCGCCATCCGAGAGCCCGCCCTTGGCGAGCACCGCGACCTTGTGAGTCTGGGCAAGAGTCAACGCCGCCGTCAGGCCTGCGGCCCCCGACCCGATAACGAGGACGTCGAAATGGTGGTGCTCAGCCATTGGCCGTGCGGGTGAGGTTCAGGAACACATGTTCAAGATCGGCCTCACGGGTCGAAACATCCGCAATCCCGAACCCGGCTGCCTGGACTGCACCAAGCACATCTCCTGCATTGGCCTTGGTCTTGTTGAAGGTGATGGTCAGCACACGCCCGGCCTTGAGCTCCACGGATTCGAACATCGCAGAGGCAGGGACCACCGCCACGTCGCGATCGACCGTGATTTCAACCACCTTTTCCTGCGCCATGTCCACCAGCTCTCGCGTGGGCTTGTTGGCGATCAGCTCGCCATGGTTGATGATGGCAATCCGGTCACACAATTCCTCGGCTTCTTCGAGATAGTGCGTGGTCAGCACAATCGTCACGCCACGATCATTCAGTTCGCGCACATAGGCCCAGAGCTGCTGCCGCAATTCGACGTCAACGCCAGCGGTCGGTTCATCCAG
>CAYSCC010000369.1:0-2317 GCA_964429375.1 uncultured Chakrabartia sp. | reverse complement strand
TTCGCAGCAGCGCTTGTTACGGGCAGTGTGAGTGCCGACGCGGCGAGTGCTGCAATCATGGAAGAGGTGAGGAGCCTGCGCATCATGTCGTTTTCCTTCAACGTGTTCTGATCCATCCCCTTTGCCACGCCAAATATGAACCTTTGCCGAACCTGCATGAACCGGCCGCCGTGCTCCGGCCACGGCTGGACGCTGCGTTCTTCGGGATTCAGGCCACCCGTCGAATGACCTTGATGGTTCGTCGCAGGCCAATTGTGTTGCAGCAGGTCTGCTGGATAGTCGGGACATGTACAGACGGGTCATCCTTGCCTTCACAGCAATGATTGCTGCGACTTCTCCCGCCGATCCTGCAGCATTGCCCAAGGACGTGATCATTGTGCCGGGGTCCAGCCTCGCCGGTCGGCAGCCAGATGGCAACAGCGTCCTGCTTGACACGCCAAAAGGCCTTATCCTTGTGGATACCGGCCGTCACACGGCGCATCAGGATGCGATCCTGTCCGCTGCGAAGCTCCGCGGGAAGCCAATCATTGCGATCATCAACACGCATTGGCATCTCGACCATAGCGGCGGGAATGCAGAGATCCGTTCCGCATTTCCGGGCGTGCCGCTCTATGCCAGCAATGCCATCTACGGGGCGTTGATCGGCTTCCTGCGCGACAGTCGTGCAGAGGCCGAAGACTATCTCCGCTCCGGCAAGGCTTCAGCAGAGCTGGCAGAAGACATAAGGCTCGACATGTCGGCCGTTGACGATCCGGCATCGCTGCGCCCCTCCATCGCTGTAGCAGCTGATGCAACGCGCACAATCGGCGGCCGATCCGTTGAGGTGAACCTGGCACCGTTTGCTGCAACCGAGGGGGATGTCTGGCTCTTCGACCGGAAGACGCGCGTCCTTGTTGCAGGGGATCTGGTCGTTGCCGCAGCTCCTTATCTGGATACTGCGTGCCCGGAAGGATGGCGCAAGGCGCTCGACCGGATTGCAACGCGCAAGTTTCGCATTCTCATTCCCGGCCACGGCGCGCCCATGACCAGGAACCAGTTCCTGGACTGGCAAAAGGCGTTCAACGCGCTGCTTGATTGCGCCGCAGGGCCCGCTGCCAACGCAGACTGTATTGCGGGCTGGAAACGCGATGCGGCAGCGTTCATCCCAGGCGGCGCGAAAAACGTCGATGGCCTGCTTGCCTATTATCTGGAAACACGATTGCGCGCGCCGCCCACCGAACGCAATCGGTATTGCCCTGTGAGCTGACGTCTAGCGCCAGCGCAGATTGTCGCGTGAAAGCTCCGAAACCGAGCGCGCACCCATAAGGCGCATGCCACGCTCCACCTCTTCACGAAGCAGGCGCACGGCCCGGGAGACGCCGGGCTGGCCGGCCGCTGCCAGCGCATAAAGATAGAGCCGCCCTCCGGAACAGGCCTTTGCACCAACACTCAATGCTTTGAGGATGTGCGTTCCGCGCATGATTCCCCCATCGCAAATGACATCGATCCGGTCCCCCACGGCATCCACAATTTCCGCCAGCTGGTCAAAAGGTGCCCGGCTTCCATCAAGTTGCCGGCCGCCATGATTGGAAACCATGATGGCTGTTGCTCCGATATCGACAGCCTTGCGGGCGTCCCCGACCGACATCACGCCTTTCAGGCAGAACTCGCCACCCCAATCGGCACGTATCTTTTCGGCGGCCTTCCAGTCCAGCGAACGATCCAGCACGGTGTCAAAATAATTGCCAATGGAAATCGGTTCCCTCGATCCCTCAGCATAATGGTCCTTGAGATTTGCCAGCTCGAATTTCGTCCGCAGGAAATAGTTGAAAGCCCATCCCGGCTTCAGGCCATAGGAGAGCATGCTGGGGAGCGTGAGCCGAACGGGTGAAGTGAAGCCTGTACGCAGGTCTCGTTCCCGACGGCCCGCAACGATCGTATCGACAGTCAGCGTGAGCGCATCGAATTTCGCCGCCTTGCAGCGTTCGATCAAGGCGGAATTCAGCCCCTTGTCTTTATGGACATAGAGCTGAAACATCTTGGGAGCAGAAACGGTCCGCGCAATGTCTTCAATGCTCGCAGTCGCAAGGGAAGAAATTCCGAAATAGGTTCCGTTTGCCTGCGCCACCGCGCCGACAGCCTGTTCCCCGTCCCGATGGAAAATCCGCTGCAGAGCAGTTGGCGACAGGAAAAAG
Source organism: uncultured Chakrabartia sp. (assembly GCA_964429375.1). GTDB lineage: Bacteria > Pseudomonadota > Alphaproteobacteria > Sphingomonadales > Sphingomonadaceae > Aquisediminimonas. Next base: position 143 of record CAYSCC010000369.1, on the reverse strand, counting down.
GGAATGTCGAGCTTTCGACCCAGAACGGTCACCGAAGTGTCGATGTTTTCAACCCCGGCCAGGATGTTTGGCACAAGATCGCAGGATTCATAGGCTTCGCGATTGCGCCGCCGGGTTGTTTCGTCGTCCGCGGCACCATCAAT
>CAYSCC010000368.1:0-2319 GCA_964429375.1 uncultured Chakrabartia sp. | reverse complement strand
CCCGCCGATTCCAGTCGACGGATCGTTGCCGGACTGACGTCAAGACCGCGCGCCTCAAGGACCATGGGCACAACCGCGAGTCGTGCCAGCAGGTCTCCACGAGTCGCCTCTGCAGCTTCCCATAACCCGTCATGGGCAGGAAGCGCCCCATAGTCACTGCCCATCGCAATCAGCCTTCGCCTCAGCAAGGCGAAATGCATCGCTTCGTCAGCACCGACAGCCAGCCAGTCTGACACGAATTCCCGCGGCTGGCCCGGTCCGAACCGACCTGCTGCATCAAAGGCCAGATCAATTGCGACAAATTCGATATGGGCAAATGCATGCAACATTGCGATGCGGTTTGCCTGCGATCCGCCCCGGCGCCGGCTGGGCATCCGGTTTGGCGGCAAAAGCAGCGGCACGTCGGGGCGTGCCGGCCGGACCGGCATGGGTGCCTCGAACCTGAATTCAAGCCTGCCAAGTTGCCAGTCCCGTGCAACAGAGCGTGCCCGCATGACTTTCTCTCGCGGGTCCGCCGCCAGCAGAACTGACCGGATGGCGTCACCAATCATCATCACCAGAAGAGCTGCGCTGCCTTGCCCAGATAGACCAGCCCGATTGCAGTGACGATCCATGCTGTCCAGCGCTTGAAATCCACATCACTGATTCGATCGAGAACCCAGCCGCCCGCAGCGGTGCCAAGCATGGACATCGGAATTGCCAGGGCAAAGACCCACCAGGGCGGCATGACAGCTCCGGGCGCGGCCGCAAGGAGCGGCGCACCATAGACCAGGATCTTGGCAAGATGGCTGAACACCTGCGTTGCAGCCTTTGTGGCGACGATCTGGTGTCGCGTCAGATCGGTGCGCACGAAAAAGATATCAAGCAGTGGCCCAGCCACACCGGCCGTCAGGTTGACGAGCGTCACGAGAAACCCGGAAATGAGCGCATGCGGCGTTCTTGACGCATCAAGCGCGAGCCAATGCCGTGGGAGCCAGACGAGCATCGGAACCAGCCCGAGCAACAGGAACAGCAACGGGCGCGAGGGAGCAAAGGACACAAGCGCAATCACGCCCGCGGCTCCTGCGGAGGCCAGCGCATAGTTCGCGATAATGCGCCAGACGACATGGTTGCGATGCAAAATGGCGCGCCAGCCGTTCGCGACAAGCTGGAGAATGCCATGCGTCACAAATGCAGCAGAGACCGGCAGGACGAAGGCGAGCGCGCCCATCAGCACAAGCCCCCCTGCCATTCCGAATATGCCGGACAGTGCCGCAGTCAGGAATGCCGTGATGATCAGGAATGCCGCAAGCGCCGGTGCCACAGTCAGAGCGATCCCGCTGCCGCAAGCACTTCTGCCGCGTGATTGGCAACCTTCGCCTTGCGCCAGATCCTGGCAATCCGGCCTTCCGGATCAATCAGGAAGGTCGATCGCTCAATCCCCATATAACTCCGCCCGTACATGGATTTTTCGACCCAGACCCCGAAGGCCTCGCACACGGCACCACTTTCATCGCTGCCCAGCTGCACTTTCAGTCCGTATTTTTCGACAAACCGCGCATGACTCCTGACGGTGTCCCTTGAGATGCCCACCACATCTGCGCCCAGTTTCGCAAAGTCCCCGGCGAGGGCGGTAAAGTCCTGCGCCTCACGCGTGCAGCCGGACGTGTCATCCTTGGGGTAGAAATAAAGGACAAGCTTGCGACCCTTGTGGTCGGCAACCGTGGCTTCGACACCTTCGGCCGTTGTGTATCGGACATCAGGTGCGACATCGCCTGGACTGAGCATGATCAATCTCCTGTTTCGACGGCAGAAATCGTCTGCCAGTGTTCGGATACGCTCTGCCGTACCTGTGCCAGCGCTGCAACCAGGCTATCCCAGTCTGGCTGGTCGCAAGCCCGGGCAATCAGCGCCCGAATCGGCGGAGACGGCAACTCGAGATCCGGCGCCACGAGCCTGGCAGTGACCAGAAAGCAGGACAGAAGCCGATAGGCCGCGCTGAGCTCATTGCCCAGCAGACCAGCTTCGGCCAGCTGGGCAATGGCCCTGCCAAGGTCAGGTACCAGGCCCTGGCGATGGACAAGCTGGGTCACCTGCACCGCGAACTCGAGATCGACGAGTCCGCCTTCGCCCAGCTTGACGTCAAGGCTGCCCTTGGGCGGCTTGTGGGTCGCAATGTCCGCGCGCATCTTGGTTGCTGCACTGACGACCTGTTTCGCATCGCGATGCTGGCACAGCACCGAGCCGATAATGGCCTGCGCCTGCTCGCGCGCAATCGCCGATCCAAAAATGACCCGGGCGCGGGTGAGGGCCATATGCTCCCAGGTCCAGGCCTCTTCG
>CAYSCC010000367.1:0-2338 GCA_964429375.1 uncultured Chakrabartia sp. | reverse complement strand
TCCAAAGACGCAATTGTCATCGGGATCGGGGTCAATCTTGGCTTTCATCCCGTTGGCCTTGATCGGCCCGTTACAAGTCTGGCGGCGCTGGGGCTGGACGCGCCTGATCCACATTATTTTTGCGAGGACCTTGCTCGCGCATTTGACCGCTGGCTTGCCGAATGGCGGACACGGGGGCTGGACTCGATCCGCGAGGCATGGATGCGTGGCGGGCACCCCATCGGAACGGCCCTGCGCGCAACGTTGGGCGATGGCGCGACCGTGGACGGGCTGTTTGATGGCCTGGACAGCGATGGTGCCCTGCGACTTCGCTTGGCGGATGGCTCGGTTCGTGTCATTCACGCCGCTGATGTCTTCCTGATCTGAAGGGTTTTCGCTGATGCTGCTCGCGATTGATGTCGGCAATACGAACGTAAAGTTCGCGCTTGTCGAGGGGCTGGAAATCAAGACGAGGTGGCGCGTCGCGACTGATCCACGGAGAACGGCCGACCAGTATGCAGTCTGGCTTACGCAATTGCTGGAACTTGAAGGCTATCAGCGCAGCGATGTTTCCGAAGTTGTCGTATCCACTGTGGTGCCGCGGGCTCTGCACAATCTGCAGCTGCTTTCCGAGAAGTATTTCGGGGTTGATGCCAAGGTTGCAGGACGGGCCCCGCTTGAATGGGGAATTGCGCTTGACGTGCCGCAGCCGAGCTCCGTCGGATCGGATCGCGCCGTGAACGCCATTGCGGCGCATGCTGCCCACGCCGGCGACTTGATCACCATCAGCTTTGGCACTGCGACAACATTTGATCATATCGCCGCGAACGGGGCCTACAAGGGCGGGATCATTGCGCCGGGGCTCAACCTTTCGCTTGATGCGCTTGTATCGGCAGCGGCCAAATTGCCCCGCATTGCGATTGAAGCGCCCGCCGATGCCAGCGTGATCGGCAACACGACTGAGGGACAGATGCTGATTGGCATCTATTGGGGCTATGTGGCCATGATCGAGGGTCTCTTGGAGCGAATGAAGGCTGAAATCGGGCGGCCTGTGACGGTTGTGGCAACTGGCGGCCTTGCGACCATCTTTCAGCAGCATGCCCATCTGTTTGATGTCATCGAGCCCGACCTGACACTCAAAGGGCTTGCCCTGCTTCACGCGCGCGCCCAATAGACGCCGTGCCCGGCCGTGCGGGCAATGGCTGGACTGGATTTTCCCCAAGTGACGACACCGGGTAACGAACTATTGTTTCTCGCACTGGGCGGGTCGGACGAGATCGGCATGAACGTCAATCTCTACGGTTGCCAGGGGAAGTGGATCATGGTCGATCTGGGATTGACCTTTGGAGGATCCGATTATGCGGGTTGTGATCTGGTCCTCCCGGATCTTGAATTCATCGAGGCGCGAAAGGATGATCTCCTCGGGATTGTCCTGACCCATGGGCATGAGGACCATATCGGCGCCATCCCCTATCTGGCTGCCGATCTCGATGTTCCGCTCTATGCAACGCCCTTCACTGCAACCCTGATTGCGGGCAAGCTGGACGAAGAGGGGCTTTCGGATCAAGTCGAGCTGAACGTCATCGAGAATGGCGGGCGCTTCGAGCTGGGGCCGTTTGGCCTGCGCTACGTGTCTCTGGCCCATTCCATCCCGGATATGAATGCCGTCGTGATCGACACAGCTTATGGCCGGGTTTTTCACACGGGCGACTGGAAGCTCGATGATGAGCCGGTGATCGGTCAGGCGATCATCCCGGATGAAATTCGCAAAATTGGAGATGAAGGCGTGCTCGCGCTCGTCTGCGATTCAACGAATGCCTTCAATCCGGAGTATAGCGGAACCGAGGGCAGCGTGCGGGAGGGACTCCTGCAGAGCGTCAAGGCGGCGCGCGGCAGGGTGCTGGTGACCAGCTTTGCCTCCAATGCCGCTCGGCTTGAGACCTTGCACCAGGTCGCAGAGGCAACCGGCAGGCAGCTGTGCCTTGCCGGGCGCTCGCTCGATCGCATTGTGCGGGCGGCTCAGGCCAATGGAATGTTGTCACGGTTTCCGCAAATCATGGATTTTGACGCCGCCATGCGTTTGCCTCCTGAAGAGCTCATGATCGTGTCGACGGGTGGGCAGGGTGAGGCCAGGGCCGCACTGGCCCGGATCGCGGGGGACAGCCATCCGCTGAAGCTGGATGCTGGGGATACCGTTATTTTCTCGTCGAGGCAGATCCCGGGGAACGAAAGGGCCATTGGCCGAATCCAGAACGCCCTTGCGCGCAAGGGGGTGATCATGATCACCGAAAAGCAGGCGCATGTTCACTTCTCTGGCCATCCCGGTCGACCCGAGCTCAAGGCCATGTATGACTGGATC
>CAYSCC010000366.1:0-2339 GCA_964429375.1 uncultured Chakrabartia sp. | reverse complement strand
GGAATCCCTCAAGTGCCTGAGGCGGCGCCGACGTTTTCGGCCCCTTCAGCTCCTCGCTGACGGCGCTTGTCTCCAGCGGCAGCCCTCGGGCGATCAGTGCCAGGCGGCGCGGTGTGGCATAGGTGACGATTTCGGACGTCTGCAGACCGGCCTTGCCGATCTCCTCACCAAACAGCCGGGCCAAATCGGCGCGCGCCTTGTCCTGCATCCGGGCGGGGATTTCCTCCGAGCGGAGTTCAAGCAGGAAATCCGCGATTCCTATGGACACGCCGGAGGCAAGCCGGTCGCTCATGCGGACCACCCGTTCTTGTCCATCCAAGCCTGGCAGCTTCCCTTCGCGAGATCGCGGACGCGCCCGATATAACTTGCCCGCTCCTGCACAGAAATCACGCCGCGGGCCTGCAGCAGGTTGAACAGATGGCTTGCCTCAATCGCCTGATCATAGGCCGCCAGAGGGATATTCGCATCGATGCAGCGCCTGCATTCCGCCTCTGCCTTCACAAATCCGTCAAAAAGGCTTGCGGTATCGGCAACTTCGAAATTGTAGGTGCTGAACTCTATCTCATTCTTGTGAAAGACGTCGCCATAGGTCACGCCGGCATTGTTGAAGGCCAGATCGTACACACTGTCCTTGCCCTGAATGTACATGGCGAGCCGTTCGAGCCCATAGGTCAATTCACCGGCAACCGGCTTGCAATCGAAGCCGCCCATCTGCTGGAAATACGTGAACTGCGTCACTTCCATCCCGTCGCACCAGACTTCCCAGCCCAGCCCCCAGGCTCCGAGCGTCGGGCTTTCCCAATCATCCTCAACGAAGCGAATGTCGTGCTTGAGTGGATCGATGCCGATTTCGGCAAGCGAACCCAGATAGAGCTCCTGCAGGTTCGCAGGGCTTGGCTTCATGATCACCTGATACTGATAATAATGCTGCAGCCGGTTGGGATTTTCGCCATAGCGGCCATCAGTCGGGCGACGCGAAGGCTGCACATAAGCCGCATTCCAGTGATCAGGGCCAAGCGAACGCAGCGTCGTTGCGGGATGAAAGGTGCCTGCGCCCACCCGCATGTCATAGGGTTGCAGGATCACGCAGCCCTGCTTTCCCCAATATGCATGGAGTGTCAGAATCAGGTCCTGAAAGCTCAAGGGGCTGGCGGCTGTCATTGGCGCGGCCTTTGGCCGATGGACCGCTTCGGGTCAAGCAATCCGGCCTTGCTTTGCTGTCAAAATTGCCGTTCAAGGACACAATGTTTAAGAAGATGCGTTGGGTCTTCCCTGCCCTATCTCTGCTCGCAGCCTGTGCGAGTGCCTCTCCTCCTCCACCAAAGGCTCCCCCGGCGCGCCCTGCGCTTTGGAAAGTGTCTGATTCAGATACGACCATCTATGTGTTCGGAACGATTCACGTGCTGCGCAAGGATTTTAAGTGGCGCACGCCGGCTATCAACAGGGCTGTCGGAAAAGCGCAGGAGCTCGTGCTGGAAGTCAATGATTTACAAGACAAGGACAAAACCGCACAGACCTTCCTGAAACTGGCCATGTCCCCCGGCCTGCCCCCTGTTCTTGATCGCGTCCCGGCAGACAAGCGCGCCGGGTTGCAGGCCCTCATTGCAAAAGCCGGCATGCCCGCAGCTGCGCTCGATCAGTTCGAAAGCTGGGCTGTTGCAATCACGCTCGCTGGTGGCCTGCTCAAAGGGCTGGACGTCAGTTCGGACTATGGCGTGGAAAAGCAGCTGGCAGCGGACTTTGCGAAAATGAAGCGACCTGTGTCAGCCCTAGAGACCTCGGAAATGCAGCTTGGGCTGTTCGACAAACTCCCTGAATCCGCGCAGCGCACCTTTCTTTCAAGCATGGTTGATGATGCCGCGGATCCGGCCAAGGAATTCAACGAGATGGTATCGGCCTGGGCCAAGGGAGACGATGCTGCCATCTCGTCCAGCTTCGATGATGAATTCAAGCGCTCTCCCGAGCTGGCGGAGGCCCTTCTGTACAAGCGCAACGCAAACTGGACTGTCTGGATCACCAAACGACTGGAGAGACCCGGGACCATCCTTGTTGCTGTGGGCGCCGGTCATCTGGCTGGCCCGGATTCGGTCATCGCTCTGCTTGGCAAGCAAAAGCTGACGGTGACGCGCATCCAGTAGCTTGACCGCGAAGCGATGTCGCGCCAATCTTCACGCAATAATATTTCAAAGTTGAGGTCCTGATTCCATGAAACTCGCCGTCTCCACATTTTCGCTGGCGCTGTCGCTCGCCCTGTCCTCCCCTGCCCTTGCGCAGACCGCTCCAACCGCTGCGGACGCCGACAAATTTGTTGCGGCTGCCGAAAAGGAAATCGGGGATTT
>CAYSCC010000365.1:0-2339 GCA_964429375.1 uncultured Chakrabartia sp. | reverse complement strand
ACGCGAACTGGAAACCTACACAGGCCGCAGCTGGAAAGAATTTTTTGATCGCTGCTACTACCCATTGCTCGGTCGTGTGGAAGGCCGCCCCTACGCGACCATGGTTTGTGGGGGCTCCGACGGCAGTGGCGCAGCCGCCCAAATTGCGAGGATTGCAACCGGCTGGAGACTGAAGCCGGTCGCGGATCCCTTGATCATCTGCACCCACGCACAGACGGCCAAGGCCATACTTGCCCCAAAGACGATCGCAGAGGCCGATCTGGAGCGCTCCCGCGAATTGGGTGCAATGCTGGCCGCGGGGCTGGCGCTTGGAGTCTATTAGCAAGACTCATGCAGCACTGCATTTGGGGCTGCCATTGCTGGATGCCAGCTGTTGGAGTAGACCTGCGGTCAGTCAGACTGTTCGGGGAGGAACACCAATGGCGACCTTGGCAACGACACCGCCCATCCAGGCTTCCGGCGACGAGCGTTTTTTCCTTCGATCGGCAATTGCGATGGCGGCCATCATTGTCATCGGCTTTTCGTTCCAGCTGGCGATGGGACGCTCGACATTCAACTCGCCCCCGCTTGTGCATGCCCATGCCGTGACCTTCATGGGCTGGGTTGTGATCTACACCTTGCAGAACATTCTTGTGGGTTCAGGCAATATTGCCCTCCACCGGCGCCTTGGTTGGATTGGAGCGGTCTGGATCTTTGGCATGTTGATCCTTGGGTGCATGGTCACCCTCTCTATGGTCCGAAGGGGTGGGGTTCCCTTCTTTTTCCAGCCTCAACACTTCCTGATTTTTGATCCGCTGACACTTGTCGGGTTCGTCGTGCTGGTGCTTGCAGCGATCCGCCTGCGCCGTAACACGGACTGGCATCGGCGGTTGCATTTTTGCGGCATGTCGCTGTTGCTGGGCCCGGCCTTCGGACGCTTGCTCCCCATGCCACTGCTCGTGCCCTGGGCCTATGAAGCAACGTTCCTCACGCTGATGATTTTCCCCGCCATAGGTATTTGGGCCGATATCCGTCGGTCCGGGACGATCCATCCGGCCTGGAAATGGGTAGTCGCAGTCATGGTCGGTTCTTTCGTCGTCACGCAGGCGATTACATACAGCGCAGCCGGTTCAGCAATCTATGGACTCGTCGCAAGCGGATCGCCGGGCGCGGACATTGATCCCATGGCCTTCCCGGCTCCGCCGGAAGGCCCGACAATGACTGAAAACGCCCCGGCGAATTGAATCTTTCGCGTTCGCCAGGTCAGTCACCTGTCAGAATGCGATCAACGAGCTGCTTCACCGTGGGCACGAACCCGTTTGAATAGAACGGATCCTTCTTGAAACGAAATGCGGCATGCCCAGCGAACATCAGGTTCCGCTCGGTGTCGCCTCCATGCGCAATATCCTGAAGCGTTTTCTGGATGCAGAAGCTGCGAGGGTCAGCAAGGTAGCCGGTCGAATAATCGTCATGGTCCTTCCACGACGAGAATCCGCAATGAGACAGGCAGCCCATGCAATCTGTCTGGTCTTTGCGGATTTCGTCCCGCTCCGATCTGGTGACAAAGACCAGCGTGTTGTCTGGTGTTTTGAGCGCTTCGGTGAAGCCCTGGCCGAACCATTCGCGTGCCCTCAGCAAATCCCCGCGGGTCACCCAGAAATTCTTGCCTTTCACGGCGACGTCAAGTTGGTGCGTATGGTCACCCGCCTGTTCGCCAGAATAGGGTATCTGGCGCTCCGAGCGGGCTTCGAGATTCCGCAGAAATGGATTTCGGACGGCACTGGAGTAGAATCCGGTCGGTGAAAACCTGTGCAGCAGGACATCGCCTTCGTCCAGTGTCATGAGCCGATCCTTCCAGCCCTGTGGAATGGGGCTTTCCTGGGTCAGCAGCGGACGCGTGCCGAACTGGAAGGCGATCTGCCCAAGTTCAGGATTGTCGATCCAGTGTTCCCATTCCTTGAGGTTCCATACACCGCCTGCCATCACGATCGGCGTTTCATCGGGAATGCCGCCTTCGCGCATCGTTTCCCGCAAGGCCTTGACGCGAGGATAGGGATCTTCCGGCCGCAGGGGATCCTCTGCGTTGGACAAGCCATTGTGCCCGCCGGCAAGCCAGGGATCTTCATAGACCACTGCGGAGAGAAACTCGGCCGCTTTGGAATAGGCTCGTTTCCAAAGGGCACGGAACGCGCGGGCCGAACTGATGATCGGCAAGTAGGACACGCCGTAGGACGAAGCGATTTCGGAGAGCTTGTAGGGCATGCCTGCTCCGCAAGTCACGCCCGCGACCAGACCCTTGGTCTTTTCAAGGATGCCGTGCAGGATCTGTTGGGCACCTCCCATTTCCCAAAGGACGTTGA
>CAYSCC010000364.1:0-2341 GCA_964429375.1 uncultured Chakrabartia sp. | reverse complement strand
CGAGAAGAGCATCATTCGCTACGAGCTGGCACACGGCATCCAGCCGTTTCTGATCAGCTGGCGCAATCCGCAGATCGAGCATCGCGAATGGGGGCTTTCTGACTATGTGGATGCCATCATCACGGCTCTGGGGGTCGTAACCAGCATCACAGGGGCGCAGAAAGTGAATGTGGCAGGCGCCTGTTCCGGCGGCATCACCACTGCTACCCTGCTTTCAAAATTGAAGGCTATGGGTGACGAAAGGATCAACTCGGCAACACTGATGGTCTGCGTACTGCACCCGCAGCGCAACGACAGCGAGGCTGGCGCACTTGTTTCTGAACACGGGATCAAGCTGGCCCGCGAACGATCTGCAAAGAAGGGAATTCTGGAAGGCTCGTCGCTGGCCCGAACCTTTGCATGGCTCAGGCCGAATGATCTCGTCTGGAACTATGTGATCAACAATTATCTTCATGGTGAAGACCCGCCTGCCTTCGACATCCTGTTCTGGAACAATGATTCCACCAACCTGACGGCTGCGCTGCATTCCGACTATCTGAAGGTTTATGAGGAGCAGCCCTTTGCGAATCCCGGTACGTCGGAACTGGCTGACCATATGATCGATCTGACGAAAGTGGATTGTGATCTGTTTATCATGGCTGGCGTCACTGATCATATCACGCCGTGGAAGGCCTGTTACCGCTCCACCCAGTTGTTCGGATCGAAAAGGATTGAATTCGTCCTTTCTCACTCGGGCCATATCCAGGCTATTCTCAATCCTCCGGGCAATCCCAAGGCGAAATTCTACAGATCGGATGCCCCAGCGCCTGCCACGCCCGAAAAATGGCTTCAGGGGGCAGAAGAAGTGGCCGGCAGCTGGTGGCCGTTCTGGATGAAATGGCTCCAGGACCGCTCTGGAGCGCAGGTTCCTGCACCAAAATCTTTAGGAAACAAGGCTCATAAGCCGCTGGGTCCGGCTCCCGGCGAATATGCGTTTGGATAAGGCAGTTCACGAATGTCAGAGAGAACATCCCCGGAATTTTCAATGGAGACCATTGATGGGCGCACGGTGCGCGTCGCCCGATGGTCAACCGGCCGATCGGACCGCCCACCGCTTCTGTTCTTCAATGGCATTGGGGCCAATATCGAGCTGGTGTCTCCGCTCGCCGAAAAAATGCCCGAGCGCGATTTCATCACGTTTGACATGCCTGGGGTCGGCGGTTCGCCGGAGCCTGCCCTTCCCTATCGCCCATGGATGATGGCGCGCCTTGCCGATGTGCTGCTTGATCAGTTTGGCTATGATCAGGTTGATGTCATGGGCATCAGTTGGGGCGGCGGGCTTGCCCAGCAATTTGCTGTGCAGTTCGGGTCCCGCGTGAACAAACTTGTTCTGGTTGCAACATCCGCAGGCATGTTGATGGTGCCCGGAAATGTCACCGCCCTGTCCAAGATGATCAATCCGAAGCGGTATCTTGATCCAGACTATATGCTGAATAATTTCAAGACGTTGTATGGTGGGGTTGATAGTGGAGCAGAGGCTCATGCCGAACGGATCACGCCCCCGACCAGAATGGGCTATTTCTACCAGCTTGTCGCCATGATGGGCTGGACCAGCGCGCCCTGGCTTCCGTTTCTGCGCACTGAAACGCTCATCATGATGGGTGATGATGATCGGATTGTTCCCTTGATAAACGGGAAATTCCTGAACAGCCTGATCCCCAATTCGCGCCTCGAAGTGATCAAGGGCGGTGGACATCTCTTCCTGATGGCAGAGGCCGATCTTTGCATTCGCCTGATCAACGGCTTTTTGGATGAACCAACGGGGATCGACCGAAAGGCGGCCTGAGACCAAGCCGAATTAATCGCAAGCCTATCGTCTGGCAGCCGGGCGCACTCCGATGCCGTGCGCTTTCATTTTTGCAACCTCCTCCTGTGTTTCACGGAGATTGCTAAGCGCCATATCGTGCAAACGCTGTTCCTCTTGCACCGCAAGAGGTTGAGGCTCAGGCGGAATCGTTCCCCGCGCAGCCAACCAGCCGAGCGAAGCAAATCCGGCACAAATGAACGCGCCCACAGCAAGGACGCGTTGCGGTCGCGTAGTGATCATCTGGTTGCCCCCAGATCTTCACTGTTAACCATGTTTGCGTGACACGACCAGACAATTCTTAAAGAAGTTGGCCCGAACATTTACACTGGGCCGAAGTTTAGTGATCAAGTGAACGGATTCACTTAGCCCTCACGGTCGCTTGACGGCGGATACACGCAATAAAACGGCTGTAAATTGGCCAAATTCCCGGTGTCCCACACAGGGGCAAGTGCGAGCCCAAACGTTAATGGACCGACGCGTTGCGCAGCCGCATCT
>CAYSCC010000363.1:0-2365 GCA_964429375.1 uncultured Chakrabartia sp. | reverse complement strand
AAAGGATAACCCGGATCGTCTGGCCAAGAACAGGGTCTGGATCGTGGATCCTGTCGATGGCACGCGCGAATATGGAGAGGAGCGGGCCGACTGGGCTGTCCATGTTGCACTTGCCATAAACGGAGTGCCATCAGTGGGCGCAGTCGCACTTCCCGGGCTCGATTTGGTTTTGCGTTCTGATCGGCCAATGCCGCTGCCCGCCATGGCAGAAACGCCCCGCATGCTCGTCAGCCGCACGCGCCCGGCGAAGGAAGCCGTCGAAGTCGCCGAAAAGATCGGTGCCGTGCTTGTGCCCATGGGCAGCGCTGGTGCCAAGGCGATGGCCGTCGTCCGGGGGGAGGCCGAAATCTATCTCCATACGGGCGGTCAATATGAATGGGACAGCTGCGCGCCCGCCGCTGTTGCTGCCGCGCACGGTCTGCATGTGAGCAGGGTCGATGGCTCGCCACTGATCTACAACCAGCCAGACACCTACATGCCGGATTTGCTGATCTGCCGACGCGATTGGGCGGAAAAGGTCCTGTCTTTGGTTGCCTGAACCTTTGGCATGGCTGTGACCGGTGTCTTGCCGCACAGGGATCCGGGCCCTGCCGCCGACCTGGATCATATCGATTAATTAACAGCTTTGTGACAATATTTGTTTGCTTATGGCGGTTCATTTGGCACGAACGCCAAGGGCAGGCAGGAACACAAATTCGGGGCGGCTGATGGGAGCGAGCAGCAGAATCCGGGACCCGTCGGCACAGCGGGCCATGTGCACCCGTGCGTCGCGCCTTGCGAACAGAGTGTTATCATGACGCAGCAGCCTCGCGCTTCCGGCCTTCGGCGGCCATCAGTCATTGCCATTCTGGTTGCGCTGGTCGTTGCCGGCCTCGCACTCGCTATGAGCCTGAGGCCCACCCCCCCGGAAAGCCCCGCATATCGATTTGATGTACCGAAATGGGTGCCGCAACCACCCAAGGCCGAAGCTGCAGTGATGAGCGCGGCGAGGATAGAGCTTGGTCGGCACCTGTTCTACAGCCCCAAGCTGTCTGTCGATGGTTCAATGACATGCGCATCGTGCCATCAGCAGTCGCGTGCATTCACGGACGGTCAGCCTGTTCACGCCGGAGTGCATGGCGAGGCCGGGCTCAGGAACGTGCCAAGCCTCACAAATCTGGCTTGGATGCCAACGCTCAACTGGGCCAATCCCAGCCTCTTCAAATTGGAAAAGCAGGTCAGCATCCCGATCTTTGGCCATTCACCTGTGGAAATGGGAATGCAAGGCAAGGAACGCGTCCTGTTTGCCGCGCTCGACGCCGATCCCCAGATGGCGAAGCTGCTGAGGGCTGCCTATCCGGACAAGTCCGGCTTTGATATGGACGCCCTGACCGGCGGCTTGGCGGCCTTTGTCCGCTCCATCCTGTCCTATGACAGCCCGTTTGATCGCTATTACCGAACAGGAGACGCCAGTGCGCTTTCGCCTGCAGCGCGGCGGGGCATGACGCTCTTTTTCGTCAACGAGCTTGGATGCAGCCACTGCCACAGCGGGCTGAACTTCACGGACAATTTTCAGTCAGCGACAAGCACGAAGGTTGAGACCGGATTTCACAATACTGGCCTCTACAATCTGGACGGGAAGGGCGCCTATCCGAAATCGAACCCGGGCACGCGCGAAATCACGGGCCTGCCGGGCGATGAGGGGCGCTTCAGGACTCCGTCCTTGCGGAACGTGGCGCTGACAGCGCCATATATGCACGATGGTTCGATCGCGACCCTGCATGAGGTCATACGCGGACACTACGCAATCGCCGGTCGCGCCGCAAAGGGGCCATTCGGGGCGAGCCCCCTTCGCGATTCCAATGTCACCGGCTTTACCGTCAGCGACACGGATGTGGATGATCTCGTGGCCTTTCTTGAAAGCCTGACAGATCCCGGGCTGCTCAAACGAGCCGAACTTGGCAACCCCTTTCCACAAGCCACCAAGGAACCCGCGCCCGCCCGCTGATGGCCATCGCGGCCCATTCCGCCCAGCCCATGGCTGCCGTTCGGGGGGCAAGGCGATTGTGAACCCTGGCCGGAACTCCGAATGTTGGCCCGAAAGCGGACAGTCCGGAATCGACCACATTGCGGACATTGAGGATTTTAACGGTATCGGTATTTTGGGATTGAGATGAACAGAAATTCCTTTCTCAAGATGCTCATCGGCGGCTTAATTGTGGTGGGCGCAATCTCTGCCGTCGGCCAACCCAAAGCGAGCACGGCATTGAAACTTCCTGCCAACGCCTTTGCCCGACTGAATGAATTGCAGGAAATGCCAAAGTTCGCCCCATCATCCGATGGAACCTACATGGGCGTCATTGATCTTGGAGAGCGCAAGGCTGCC
>CAYSCC010000362.1:0-2371 GCA_964429375.1 uncultured Chakrabartia sp. | reverse complement strand
GCGCGACTAATAACCTCCCACAGGCCTGACAAGCGGCCTTATGCCCGACAAATTCGTCGGCGCTAACCATTTTTATTAACCATGTTTTTACTTTCCGCGCGGGCGGCGCGGCGGCTTGCGGAATCCCTTTCCGCGGGAACGGCGGATCGGCAGGTGATTCCCGCCCTGCGGCAGCTCGAATCGGAGCGCGCCTGAAACCGGATTCGCCTCGGCAAGGCGAAGCTGGAGCTTTTGGCCCAACGCGTAACGATCGCCGGAACTCTCTCCTTCCAGCGCATGATCACTCTCAATGTAGCGGAAAAATTCGGCTCCAAGCGTTGAGACCGGGACGAGTCCATCGCCGCCAAGGCCCTCAACGGTCGCAAAGAAACCGAACTGGGTCACACCGGTGATTCGCGTATCAAGAATTTGCCCCACGTGGTTTGCCAGATAGGCCGCGACATAACGATCAATGGTTTCACGCTCTGCTTCCATGGCACGTCGCTCTGCCTTGCTGACCGATTCGCCCAGAACGGTCATGCGCGCCGCTTCGTCATTGCTGAGGCCGCCATCACCCATTCGATAGGCATCAACCAGCGCACGATGCACAATCAGATCGGCATAGCGCCGAATCGGCGAGGTGAAGTGCGCGTAGGACCCGAGGGCCAACCCGAAGTGCCCCTGATTGACGGGTGCGTAATAGGCCTGTGTCTGTGACCGAAGAATCTGTTCCATCACCTGCGGCTTGAAATCTGCCTCACCGATCCGGGCAATCAGTCGATTGAAGACCTTGGGCGTGATCACCTGTCCAAGGGCAAACGATAGATCGAACGTCTCCAGATATTCCTTGAGCGCCACAAGTTTTTCACGGGCCGGGGGTTCGTGCACGCGGTACATGACCGGTGCCTTCTTTGCTTCCAGTGCCTTGGCGGCCGCGACGTTCGCCATGATCATGAAATCTTCGATGAGCCGGTGCGCATCGAGCCGCTCGCGCACGGAAATCGCCGAAATCCGTCCCTCGCTGTCGAGCTGGACACGCCGTTCGGGCAGATCAAGCTCAAGAGGTTCGCGTTGCGCACGCGCCTTGGCAAGAAGCGACCAGCACGCCCACAATGGCTTCAGTGCAGGCTCAAGGAGCGGATGTCCGCCGCGATCAATGGCTCCCTGCGCCTCTTCATATGACAGATTCGCGGCGACCCGGATCACGGCACGGGAAAACCGGAACCCCGAAAGCTTTCCCTTGCCGTCTATCCTGAGATGGCAGGCAAGGGCAGCGCGATCCTGACCCTGTTTGAGCGAACACATATCCGCGGACAGGCTTTCGGGAAGCATCGGCACGACACGATCAGGAAAATAGACGCTGTTGCCCCTCTTGCGCGCTTCCCTGTCGATCTGAGAGCCATGGCGCACGTAGAACGACACGTCGGCAATCGCGACAATCGCATCGAACCCACCACCTTCAGCCGGGGCCGCCCAGACGGCATCGTCATGGTCGCGCGCATCGGCGGGATCGATTGCAATGATTGGCAGGTCCCGCAAGTCCTCACGTTCGCCGAGTGGCCATCGCGAAACCTTTTCAGCCTCTTCAAGAATATCGACCGAAAAGACGTGCGGAATTTCGTACTTGTGAATTGCGATCAGGCTGAATGATCGCGGCGCAAATGGATCCCCAAGCACCTCCTGCACACGCGCGGTGAGCCGCGGAGGCCGCCCGGTCTTTTCCGCCAGCACAAGATCCCCAGCGTGTGCTCCTCCGAGGTCCGAAATGAGGGTGTCCTTGCGCTCGCGCTTGTCTACCGGCTTGAGCCAGTACCGATTGCCCTCCATCGCAACGACACCCAGAATCAGCTCTTCGCTCCGGGCGAGCTTCTTCATCGGATAAGCGACGTGGCCGTTGCCGCGTTCTTCAATGCGCGCCAGGATACGGTCACCAACCCCCAGAGCGCTACGGCGCCCGCGTTCGATAACCCGCAGCCTCGGGATCGGAATTCCTTCAGCTTCCCAGCGTTCCGGAATGGCAATGACCTGCCCGTCCTCGACGTCGACGATGCGCAACACCGTAACCTTGGGGAGCCCTCCCATCTTGTGGAACGCGCGTCCGGGCGACGAATCGATCAGCCCTTCGTCCGCCATGTCCTTAAGCAGGGCCTTAAGCGCGATCTTTTCCGCTCCTCGCAAACCGAAGGCGCGCGCGATTTCACGCTTGCCCGACGGGCCAGGTGCCGTGCTGATGAAATCGAGGATCTGCTTGGCTGTGGGCAGACCGGCGGGGCGCGGCTTTGGCATGCGCAGAGCGTTAGGGGGTTGGCGCGGCGTCGCCAACCGCTAAAGCGCTTTTCCATGACATATGACCTCTTGATCATTGGCGGCGGCATCAACGGATGCGCAGTCG
>CAYSCC010000361.1:0-2380 GCA_964429375.1 uncultured Chakrabartia sp. | reverse complement strand
GTAGCCTTCGGCCTCGAGCGTCATGGAAACGGACGTCAGGATGTTCCTGTCATCATCGACAAGTGCGATCGTGCAGTCGGAAAGTCCGCCATCATCGTCTGTCGTCGCCATGCCTGCAAGCATAGGCGACACATTTGGGCGCATCAACACGTTCGGTTAGGCATAATTTGCCATTGGCGCGTTTGACGCGCTTTCCCGGCTCCCTTATGCGCGCTCACGACTCGGCATTGTGCCAGCAAGCCGACTGTTCTTTGAACACAATGGAGATTGATCGTGGCGGACAGCGCTTCAAACAACCCGCTTGCAGCACAGGGAATTGCAACCTCGGCAACTCTGTTTTGTAATAAGGGGACTGCGCAGCTTATCGAAATGGCCGTTTCGCGAGGCGAGGGGCTTCTGTCCGCAGATGGTGCCTTTGTCGTCGCTACCGGCAAGCACACAGGTCGGTCGGCCGCAGACAAGTTTATCGTGAAGGATGCCGAGACTGAAAATACCGTCTGGTGGGGCAAGACAAACGTCGCCATGTCGCCAGAGCATTTTGCCGCGCTCAAGGCTGATTTCCTTGCAGAGGTCGCCAAGCGGGAAACGCTGTTCGTGGCCGATCTCTTTGGCGGGTCACAGCCGGAACACCGCGTCAACGTTCGCGTCATCAACGAACTGGCCTGGCACAATCTTTTCATCCGCACTCTGCTCGTTCGCCCCAAGGCGTCGGAGCTGGACGGTTTTGCTCCGGACTACACGATCATTGATTTGCCGAGTTTCCGTGCAGACCCAGCACGTCATGGCTGCCGCAGTGAGACCGTGATTGCCGTCAACTTCAGCGAAAAGCTGATCCTGATCGGTGGCACGGCCTACGCTGGCGAAATGAAGAAGTCTGTGTTCGGCATTCTCAACTACCTGCTGCCGACCAAGGGCGTGATGCCAATGCACTGTTCGGCCAATATCGGCCCGAATGGGGATACTGCGGTCTTCTTCGGCCTTTCGGGCACCGGCAAGACAACGCTTTCAGCCGACGCGAGCCGGACACTGATCGGCGATGACGAACATGGCTGGTCGGATACGGCGGTCTTCAACTTCGAAGGCGGCTGCTATGCAAAGATGATTCGCCTGTCGCCAGAGGCTGAACCGGAAATCTATGCAACAACCAAGCGTTTCGGCACGGTTCTGGAAAATGTCGTGATTGATCCGGTGACCCGCCAGATCGATCTGGATGATGATAGCCTCGCCGAAAACAGTCGTGGTTCCTATCCGATCGACTTTATCCCGAATGCATCGAAGGAAAACATGGGTCCCGTGCCCAAGAACATCATCATGCTGACGGCCGACGCCTATGGCGTGCTGCCGCCGATTTCGAAGATGACACCGGATCAGGCCATGTATCACTTCTTGTCGGGCTACACCGCGCGTGTAGCGGGCACTGAAATTGGTGTGACCGAGCCAACGGCAACCTTTTCTACCTGCTTTGGTGCGCCCTTCATGCCGCGTCATCCCAGCGTCTATGGCAATCTCCTGAAGGAGCGGATTGCAAAGGGCGGGGTCTCCTGTTGGCTTGTGAATACAGGCTGGACAGGCGGTTCGTATGGCACGGGCAGCCGCATGCCGATCAAGGCCACACGTGCGCTGCTGAATGCAGCACTCGATGGCAGCCTCGCAAATGCCGAATTCCGCAAGGATCCCAACTTCGGCTTTGAAGTGCCTGTGGCCGTGGACGGAGTGGATAGCGCCATCCTCGATCCGCGCAGCACCTGGTCAGACAAGGACGCTTACGACGCCACGGCGCAAAAGCTGGTGCGACAATTCATCGATAACTTCGCGCAATTCGCGGATCACGTCGATGAAGGCGTCCGCCAATCGGCTCCCAAAGCCGCCTGACAGCCCGGACATATCCGGGCACCACATCTGAAAGCCCGGATATGACCGACCTTAGCCCAAGACTGTTTCTGACCGACGCCGAGATCATCAGGATCGGCGAAGGCCTTGTTGCACGAACCCTCCCGCGCGCCGACTGGACTCACGAGGCACATCTTGCCGCCTGTCTCTGGATCGTGCGTGATTGCCCCGATATTATGCCCGAACGGGACATGCGCGCGATTATTTCCCGTTACAATGAAAGCGTCGGTGGCGTGAACAGCGATACAGAGGGGTATCACGAAACGATCACCCAGGTCTTCATACAGGCAGTCCGCGACCACATGAGCGAACGCCCTGAAGGAGACACTCTGTGTGAGAGCGTGAACGCACTCCTTCTGTCGGAACGCGGTCGAAGGGATTGGCCGCTGCGCTCTTATTCGAAGGAACGGCTGTTCTCTGTTGAGGCGCGGCGGGGATTCATGGCGCCGGATCGTTAGACACATGCCCGGACGGCCCACCATGGGCATGA
>CAYSCC010000360.1:0-2398 GCA_964429375.1 uncultured Chakrabartia sp. | reverse complement strand
CACCACTGCGATCAGCTATCCGAACGGGCGGCCGCATATTGGCCATGCCTATGAAGCCATAGCGGCTGATGCCATTGCCCGGTTTCACCGCCTCTCCGGGCGCGATGTCAAACTGGTGACCGGAACGGATGAGCACGGCCTCAAGATGGTGCAGACAGCGGCGCGCGCTGGCGTTTCGACACGCGCTCTGGCTGATGAAATGTCAGGATATTTCAAGGAGATGTGCGCGAAACTGAATATCAGTTTCAGCCAATTCGTTCGAACGACCGAAGCCCGCCATCACGAAGCCAGCATTGCGCTCTGGATGGGGATGGAGGCCTCTGGCGACCTTTACCTGGATCGGTATGAAGGCTGGTATTCAGTTCGCGACGAAGCCTTTTATGACGAGAAGGAACTTGTCGACGGGGAAGGGGGGGTACGCCTTTCGCCTCAAGGTACGCCTGTTGAATGGACGACCGAGGAGACATGGTTCTTTCGGCTGTCGAAGTATCAGGAGCCGTTGCTCAAGCTTTATGCGGAAAATCCGCATTTCATTCGTCCCGAAAGCCGCCGCAACGAAGTGCTTCGTTTCGTTGAAGGCGGGCTCAAGGACCTGAGTGTTTCGCGCACGAGTTTTGACTGGGGGGTGCCTGTTCCCGATTCGCCAGGTCATGTCATGTATGTCTGGGTCGATGCGTTGACCACCTACATGACAGGCGTCGGCTTTCCGACAAAGGAGGGTGACTTTGCACGATACTGGCCTGCAGACGTTCATTTGATCGGAAAGGATATCGTTCGTTTCCACACGGTGTATTGGCCCGCGTTCCTGATGTCTGCGGGCTTGCCGCTGCCAAGGCAGGTTTTCGGCCATGGTTTCCTCCTGGCACGTGGCGGCGAGAAAATGTCCAAGTCTGCCGGGAACGTGATCGATCCGCTGGACCTTGCAGCTACGTTCGGGGTCGATCAGTTGAGGTATTTCCTGTTGCGAGAAGTGAGCTTCGGACAAGACGGCAGCTACAGCGAAGAGGCAATTGTCACGCGCTGCAATGCCGACCTTGCCAACAATCTGGGCAATCTCGTTCAGAGGTCTCTCTCCATGATTGCCAAGAATTGCGACGGCAAGGTTCCTGATCCTGTGTCGCCTGAACCCGCCGATCTCGCCCTTGCTGAATCGGTCGCTGCGGCCCAGTCCGCAGTCGAAACTGCGATGGAGGATCTTGCCCTGCATTCCGCAATTGAGGCGGTCTGGGCGGCAATGAGCGCGACCAATCTTTATTTTGCAGATCAAGCGCCATGGGCGGTCCGCAAGGACAATCCTGAACGCGCGAACACCATTCTCTACAACACGGCCGAAACGATCCGCCAGCTCGCAATTCTGGCACAATGGGTCATCCCGGATGGAGCCGGCAGGATTCTCGATCTCTTGGCGCAGCCAGAAAACAAGAGATCTTTCAAAGACCTCGAATCGAGTCTTGAGCCCGGTCTTGCATTGCCGGCGCCTGCAGGGGTGTTTCCCAGGCTTGAACTGGCAGAGTGATGTTTGTCGATTCCCATTGCCACCTGAATTACAAGGGCCTTGTTGAGGATCAGGCCGGTGCTATCGAGCGAGCTGCGGCTGCCGGCGTGACTGGCATGCTCAACATTTCCACCCGCGAACGGGAGTGGGCTGATGTTGTCCGCGTAGCCGAGGCATTTCCGAATATCTGGGCTTCGATCGGCATACACCCGCATGAAGCTGACATGCATCCCGAGGTCGACACCGCAAAGCTTGTAAGCAGCGCAGACCAGGCCAAGGTCGTAGCAATCGGTGAGACGGGATTGGACTATTACTACGATCATTCCGACCGCGAGCGCCAGAGAGACAGCTTCCGTTCGCACATAGCTGCGGCGCGTCAGACCGGCCTTCCTGTCATTGTTCACACCCGCGATGCCGAAGCCGATACCACCGAAATCCTGAAAGATGAGATGGAGAAGGGCGCGTTTGCCGGTGTGATCCACTGCTTCACGGCAAGCCGGGAATTCGCGGCAATGGCGCTCGATCTAGGCCTGTACATCTCCATTTCCGGGATTGTGACTTTCCGAAATGCGCGGGATCTTCAGGCCACTGCTGCAACGATACCTGACGATCGCCTCCTGATCGAGACAGATGCTCCGTTCCTTGCACCCGTTCCACATCGCGGCCGTCCATGCGAGCCTGCCTATGTGGCGGATACAGCACGATTTCTTGCAGAGTTGAGAGGCATTGACCTGACCACACTGGCTTCACGCACGCGCGAGAACTTCTTTCAGCTTTTTTCCAAGGCCGTGCCCGAATGACGTCCGATCAGGGCATGCAGCTCATATCGGCGCTGCTGATGCTCGTTCTGGTCATTTCAAGCCTGGCAGCCCGGCGATTGAGCTTCGGGCAAACACTGAAATT
>CAYSCC010000359.1:0-2399 GCA_964429375.1 uncultured Chakrabartia sp. | reverse complement strand
GCCAAGCCCCTGCGCCGCCGCTTCCAGCATCAATTGCCCGGAATCGAAATGGTCAATGGCCGCTGGTTCAAGGTCCCTGATGTTCAAGGCATCGCGCCATGCATCAAAGGTGTCTGGCATTTCACGGTGAATCAGCACGGTCATTTCTGACAATTGGCCGGGATCCGTGATCGCATGCGGACCTTGCACGAGGCGCCGGGCGCCAATGGCAAGAACGGTATTGCGATCAAGGCGGCGCGCATAAAGGGCCGGGTCAATATCCCGGGACAGGACGATGGCCGCATCCAGCCCCTCGCCAAGCCGCGATACGCCATGGGCGGCCGTGTCGACATCGATATGGAGGGCCGGGTGCTTTTCGCGAAGTTCGGCCAGCCTTGGGAACAGGCGCTGTGCAGCAAAAAGCGGCAGGACGCCCAAGCGCAAACGCATCACGGGGCTTGGACTCGTCAGCGTCTCGATCGCATCCGTCAGCGAATCAAGAATCGGGCCGACGAGATGCATCAGCTTTTCCCCGTCCTCATTGGTGACGATCGCCTGGTGGCGGCGCTCGAACAATGGGCGCCCCACAAATCGTTCGAGAGACTGGATCCTGCGGCTCAGGGCCGGTGAGGATAAGGCGAGCTCTTCGGCCGCAGCCTTGACCGAACCAAGGCGGGCAACGTGCACAAATGCTTCTACACCTGCGAGCGATGGCAATCTGCGCATGAATTTACCTCCAAGGCCACGCTAATCGCCCTACCCTACAGATGCAGTAATTGCAATTACGGTTTTTCATTTCGCAATTGCACAAATTTTTTGTGCACTGCAAACAGACTAGGCCTTTCAGGCATCCTCTCCTATCAAACTTTCACGGGTCGGTTCCCAGGAACCGGCCCTTTTTTTGCCCTGGTGGCGAGAGAACTGATCCGCCCGTGATCGTTCAGAAGTCGATCCGGCCTTCCTCTGGGTCTGCCGTCAAGGTCAGCCTTTTGAGAACATAGGGGATCATCAATAGCATCACCCCTGCGGCCACCAGGAATGGCAACGGGCCGGCTACCTCATAAAGAACCACCCCAATCGTTGGTCCCAATACGAAAGACGCCCCGTTGATGGCCGTAACATGGCCTGCAACAAGCCCTTGCAGCCTACGCCCGACCGCCAGAGACGACCCCGCTGTAAACGCAGGCCGGGTGAAGCCGAAGCCCATGGATGACAGGGAGTAAGCCGTTGCGATGCCATAAAGGCTCGTCGCCCCCGCCGTTGCAGCGAGGCCCAGAACGGAAAGCGCAAGTCCGGCCACCATCATGGTGCGCGGGGGCAGATTGAGGATGGGAATCAATCCCCATTGCACCAGAAGCGAGGCCCCGGCCCCAGACATGAGGACAAGCCCGATCGATTGTTGCGTCGCAAGTTCCGCTACAGCGAGATGCAGCCTGTCAATCACGAGAAAGCCCATGGTGGCACCCGTCATGGCCTGGGCGTGGCCCATGATGAGACCCGCCAGCATCCAGGGCCAGATTCGCGCATCCCGCAGCTTGAGTTGGGCATCCACGCGTTCGGCAGTTGCACCCGTAACGCTAGCGCCTGTTGGCGCACCTCCAAGCGAAGGATACGAGACGTTGGCGCCGCGAACATCGCTCAAATCCGGCTCGGTGGAATCATGCGGCAGCCAGCGAGTCGCAGCAATGGTGGTGGCGAGCCCGAATGCAGCGAAAACCATTGCGGGGCCAGCCAGGCCGATAACCGGCAAAACGAGATACGGCGCAATCGCTGGGCCAAGGATGGTCCCAAGCCCAAACGCAGACCCCAGCATGGTCAACGCCTTTACACGCTCGTCGCGACTCGTGCGGATTGCGACAATTGCCTGGGCCGCAGGCGGAGCAGCCGAGCCAAAAAGTCCATAAATGACGCGCGCCGAAATGACGGACACCATAGTTACAAGCGGACCGATCCAACCGAGCAGGCCGGCCAGCAGAAGGACCCCGACCAGCGCAATCGAGAACGTGAACCCCGAAATCCCGAGAATCACCATCGCGCGACGTCCGTGCCGTTCTGACCTGCGCGCCCAGTAAGGCGCAGCGAAAACCCAGACCAAGGCCGAAACGGAAAAAACCGTTGCGATAACGCTGTCCGGCACGTGAAGGGATCGACCGATGGCAGGAAGGACTGACTGCAGGGCCGTGTTTCCTGCTCCTGTAATGAGCATCACGACGAAAAGGAGCGCGAAATCGCGCCGGATACTGGTCTGAGTCGTCTTCACAGTCGCTTCGTTAGGGATGATAGTCGCGTTGCGAAAGCCATTTGCAGCTTGCCAAGTGCAACGTCATTTGCGAACGCGAGCAACCGTTAACCTTGCCGGGATGTACATGACCGCCCCTTCTGCCGGATTGGCCTCAAAAATGCGCGTGCGCCGGTGGCTC
>CAYSCC010000358.1:0-2406 GCA_964429375.1 uncultured Chakrabartia sp. | reverse complement strand
CTGACTTGGAATCGCCTGCGGGTCGGCTTATATTAACCCCGCGACGCGGCCCACCCAGCGAGCGCGAAACTCTCCCGAAACTTCCCGGAAGCCTGGGTTGTCAAGGTTTCAGCTCAGGAACGGGCGCTGGGCGTGGCTTCCCGGCTGGACATCGGGTCTGGCGCTGCACCGAGGGCGACCGCAGTTGCGCCGCCTGCGCCTTTGTCTGCCGAGCAGATGCAGGCAGCCGCAAAGGCCGAGGCCGATGCGGAAGCAGCCTTGAAGGCGGGCGAAAATGATCGTGCCATCCAGATCCTGACGCGGGCCCTGATGTTGCCGGAGAATGAGCACAGCGCCCGGGCACAGGAGCTTCTCGGCCTGACACGCGAACGCAAAGGGCAGGCCGCCCACGCCAAAGCCGAGTATGAGGAATATCTCCGCCGCTATCCTTCGGGCGAAGCATCGGATCGCGTGCGTCAGAGGCTTTCCTCCCTGCTGGGCCCGGGGGTTCAGGCAACGACCGAGCTTCGCTCCGCACGCGCGCGCTCCGGCCAGGAGGCCTCAGCCGGTGCGTGGCGATGGGGAGCGCGCGGCAGTTTCTCGCAATTCTATTTCCGGGACCAGAGCTCCTCGAAATTCCTCGATGCCACGCGGATCGACCCCACGGCAGAGGTCGACAATTCGGTCAACCTGAACCAGTTGCTGAGCAATGCCGACATTTCATTGACCGGAGGCAGTGACCGCAACCAGCTGCTTTTGCGCGCTGCGGGCTCCTATACGCGAGATTTCCGTCCGGCGAGCCTGCACACCGACCCCTTTACCGGTCTGCAGACGATGCGCCGCAATCATGTGAAGTCGATCAGCGCGCTCTATTTCGATTTCACGGATTCAACGCTCAACCTCTCCGGCCGGATTGGTCGCCAAACGCGCAACGGCGCCGGCATTCTGGGGCGTTTCGATGGGGCCCTGCTCGGTTGGCAGGCCCGGCGAAAGCTGCGACTGAATGTGACGGCCGGCTTCCCCGTGTCCTCTTCCCGAATCACGCATATCCAGAAGGATCGGTTCTTCTATGGGGTGTCTGCGGATATCGGTTCGAAGAAGGACAAGTTCCAGACCACCTTCTACTGGTTCGACCAGCGCAGCCATGGCCTGGTAGACCGCCGATCGGTCGGGAATGAAATGCGATACCTGAACAACCGGTTCAACGCCTACACGATCCTTGACTATGACATCCACTACAAGAAGATGAATCTGGCGCTGGCCACGCTCAATTACGCGCTGAAGGACCAGTCGAGCATCAGCCTGACCGCTGACTATCGCCAGTCTCCGCTGCTGACGACGACATCAGCGCTGAATGGCATATTCGCCCAGGTGCTTCCCGGCGGCACGACGATGGTCCGCACACTTGCCGATCTGCGGCAAAGCCTTTCGTCATCTCAGATCTACCAGCTGGCGCAAGACAACACCCAGGTCACCAAATCGCTGGCCGTGACCTATTCAAGGCCGATCAACGCGAAACTTCAGGGAAACGTGGATTTCACCATGACGAATACCGGCGGATATCCGGGATCGACCAGAGTGATCCCCGGCGCGAATCCGCCACTCAACCCGGCGCAGCCAGCCATCGGGAGTGAATTCTACTATGGCGCTCAACTGGTTGGCAGTGGGCTGGTGTTTGCAAACGACATTTACATCATGAGCGCGCGCTACGCCAACAACGAACGATCGCGCACTTACACCGCAGACATCAATGCGCGCATTCCGATCACTGGAAGTTTCCGGCTGAGTCCAAGGGCGCGATACGGGTTCCGGAATGACAAGCTGACCGCCAGCACCTTCCGCCAGTTTCAACCGACCTTGCGCGTGAATTATTATCCGATGCGCCAGTCCGAAATCGAGTTCGAGATCGGCGCCAACCTGTCAAGGCAGCATCAGGTCTCACCCGGCGTCAACGCCATCAGCACCGAACGCGGCATTGTCCTCAGTCTTGGCTACCGGCTAGACTTCTGACACCAGTCCCGACCCGCAGGCCGCCGTCAACGCGGCCCGGCCGGGCCAAGCGCGGCGCACAGCAGGCGCGCGCCACTGTTGCCGCTTGGATCGGTTCTGTCATCATCCGGCTTGGCATGAACAACAAGCGCAGAACCATCCCCGCCCAGCAAGTCCGCCATAGTGGTGCTGATCACGAACCGCACGCGGCCTTTGCCATCCGCGCCGATCCGCAGCTGCGGCAAATCCCCCAAATGGGCACCAAGCGGATTTTGCAGGCCGTGCTGCCGTCCCTGTGGGTTCCAATGCGCGCGCGCATCTGAAAATCCATCGCCGCTGCAGCGCCCCACTTCGTGAATATGCATGCCGTGCAGGCCCGGTTCCATGCGTGCGGCCTTCACCGTCCCGTGAATCATGTTGCCCTTTTCACGAATCGAT
>CAYSCC010000357.1:0-2416 GCA_964429375.1 uncultured Chakrabartia sp. | reverse complement strand
CACCTCGGCGTGCAGCTGGCGGTAGGTGAAGGTTCTCGGCTTGTCCTTTGGGTCGTCGGGTTCCCAGATAATGGCGATCTGGTCGCCCCGCGTTGCGAGATGCCGATCAATGCAATTTGCGGATGCATTGAGTTTGCCGTCGGAAAACCACTGAATGTGAAATGTCGTTGCGTCGAACGACCAGTCCCCGGCAATCTCAGGGCGCTTGATCCAGTCAAGCCGTTTAGCCTGCTCAAGCCAGAAAGTCCCGGGATCTCCCAACGCCCTGCCATAAAGCTGGGTATATTTTTCAGCATTGATGCGCGCTTTTTTCGCCCATTCCACCGGAACCGGGTAGAGGTCCTGCTCGTCCATCCTGCACTCCAATTTTTCCTGGACGTCTATTGGCCAACCGGCGTTTCAGGGCAAGCCCTGATCGTTGGCGCGTGAGGCACCTGTCAGGCCCGGCATCATCGTGGCTGGCCCTGGCTGATCCGGTAGGGCACGACGTCACGTTTGTCCGGATCGACAATGATGTCTCGATCCGACGGCGGAAATGCGCGCTGGTCGCAATCTTCCCGGGGGCAGAGGCGGCAGGAAATGCCGATCTTTGTGGCAGCACGGTCAGATCCCAAGTCCAAACCATCTGCGTAGATAAACTCACGGGCATGTTCGGCCTCACATCCGAGCGCAACGGCATACCGCCTCGGGTTTCGGTCATATCGACCCGAGGGCTTCACAAGCCCTTTGGCCATGGACACATAACGCACCCCGTCTGGGGTTTCGGCTAGCTGGACCAGGATGCGATCAGGAATGGCAACGGCCTCATGGACAACCCAAAGAGGGCAAGCACCGCCGAAACGCGCAAACTGCAGCCGTGTTGCGGAATGGCGCTTTGTGATGTTGCCGGCCATATCGACCCGGCAAAAAAAGAAGGGAATGCCGCGAACTGCAGGCCGCTGAAGCGTTGAGAGCCGATGGCACGCCTGCTCGAAACTTACGCCAAAGCCCTGTCTCAAGCGGTCAATGTCGTGACGTACGCTGCGCGCAGCATCACGAAACCGAGTATAGGGCATGAGCAATGCACCAGCGGCATAATTGGCCAGCCCGACAAAAAGAAGCTGGCGGGCCGCGGCCGTCCGCAGTCGCGCACTCTCGACAATGGCGGACATTTCTTCACGAAGGGCGATTGCGACAAGCTGGTGTGCAAGCTGGAACCGCTGGCTTTCCGGCGGTTGACCCTGATCAAGGATCAGGTGCCGCATCGTCGCATCGAAATCCCGCAAGCCGGACCCAGACTGATATCGCAATGAAATGCCGATATCCTGGCGAAGATACTGTTCCAGCGCGACGGTCGACGGGCTAACTCCCTTCAGCCGCGTCGCCAAGGCTTCGGCTGCTCGATCGAGCGGATCGACGTAGTTGCCTGAATCGTGGAACCAGTCGCGCACTTCTTCCCACGGCAGGCGGTTGCCCCCGGCATTGTCGCTGGACATTGCCTCGTCCACGATCTGAAGCCGCTCGCCCGCACGTCGATAGGCTGCATGAAGCTGGACAAACTGGTCGGCGAGCGCCGGCTGCTGTTCGGCAAAGCGTGTCAGCTGGTCAGGGGTCAGTGCGGTTGCAAACAATGGATCTGCAGCAGCTTCTCTGAGCGCGGCAAACCGCCGGGTTGCAGTGTCTTCTTCAAAGGCATCCCAGTCGATCGGGAAATTGCGGGAAAGCGCTTCGAGCAATACTGGCGTCAGTGGCCGGTCATTGTGTTCCAGTTGAGAAAGATAAGAGACGCTGACCCCAAGCCGTGCAGCCATGTCTGCCTGCTTCAGGCCTCTGCTGTCCCGAAGGGTTCTCAACCGCTCTCCAGCGAAGATCCGACGCCTGCTCATCCTCACATCGTAGTTTGCAAAATTCAACTTTGCAACTTTGCAAATTCGCATTTGCGTTTTTGCTGCGAAGCGTGAATGGGGGCATTTTCCAAGGATAGGGGAAGTGCATGTCCTCAAACATTGCAGAACTTGAAAGGCGGCGTGAAGCCGCTCGCCTGGGGGGCGGACAGAAACGGATTGATGCCCAGCATGCAAAGGGGCGATTGACGGCACGTGAAAGGCTGCAAATCCTCCTTGACGAGGGTTCGTTCGAAGAACTCGACATGTATGTGGAGCACAACTGCGTCGATTTCGGAATGCAGGAAACCAAGATCATGGGTGATGGCGTGGTCACCGGATCGGGAACGATCAACGGACGCCTTGTCTATGTCTTTTCTCAGGATTTCACTGTGTTTGGCGGTTCTCTGTCTGAACGGCATGCCCAGAAGATCTGCAAAGTCATGGATAATGCAATGAAGGTCGGAGCACCGGTGATCGGGCTCAACGACTCTGGTGGCGCGCGCATCCAGGAAGGCGTGGCATCGCTTGGCGGTTATGCGGAGGTATTCCAG
>CAYSCC010000356.1:0-2433 GCA_964429375.1 uncultured Chakrabartia sp. | reverse complement strand
CACAGAAACGGTCAGTGTCGATCGGCTTTCCGGGGCCGACCATGTTCATCCACCAGCCCGGCTTTCCCGTGATCGGGTGTGGCGATGCCACATGCTGATCCATCGTCAGGGCATGGCAGATCAGGATGGCATTGCTGGCATCTGCATTGAGCGCGCCGTGCGTTTCATAGGCAATTTCGACAGGCGCGAGGGCCTGGCCGCCATCAAGGGCAAGCGGCCCCGGCAAGACAAGATGACGGTTCAGACCAAAGTTTTCCGACATGCAGCGGGGCTAGGGCGTAGGGCCCTGCCTTGTCAATGAAGCCAACCATCCCTAGAGCCGCGCGCATCATGACAGGACCATCCCCAAAAGACTGGATCATGGCGATCCACCCATATGTTCCGGGCAAATCGACGACTGCCGACGGCGGGCGGGCGGCGAAGCTTTCTTCGAACGAGAATCCGCTGGGCACCAGCGAGAAGGCCCGCGCAGCATTTGCCGCCAAGTCCGGCAGACTGGAACGCTACCCCGATGGCGGCGCAACCGCGCTGCGCGAAGCCATTGCCGAGCGTCACGGACTGGATCCGGCCCGAATCATTTGCGGCACGGGTTCTGACGAAGTGCTTCATCAGGCGGCAGGCGCATTTGCCGGACCAGGTGATGAGGTCATTTATGTTCGGTATGGCTTTGCAGTGTATGACATTGCCATCCGCCGCGTCGGCGCGACGCCGGTGGTTGCGGCAGACAGGGATTATGCGACAGACGTCGATGCGATTCTGTCCGCAGTCACCGAACGCACCCGAATCGTGTTCATCGCCAACCCCAACAACCCGACCAGCACCTTTACCGGGCGAGACGAAATTGCCCGCCTCCATGCCGGGCTCCCCGACCATGTCCTGCTTGTGCTCGACCAGGCCTATGCCGAATATCTCGAAGAGGACGAAGATGATGGCGGGCTGGCGCTGGCAAGAACTGCGCCCAATGTTCTGGTTACCCGGACATTTTCCAAGATTTTCGGACTGGCCGCGGAACGCATTGGCTGGGGGTATGCCGCGGCCCCGATCATCGATGCCATGAACAGGATAAGGCTGCCGTTCAATGTGACGATTGCAGGGCAGCATGCCGCGATTGCCGCGTTGGGCGACGAGGAGTTCGTGAACAGGAGCCGCACCCATAACGCCCACTGGCGGGCCTGGCTGACCGCCGAAATCGGCAAGCTTGGCAATGCAGGACTGCGGACCATGGACAGCAAGGCCAATTTCCTGCTGCTGCTTTTCAATGGCGCTGTCAGCGCCGAAACGGCCTACAACGGGCTGATGGATCGCGGCTATATCGTCCGCTGGCTTCCGGGACAGGGACTGATGAACGGCCTGAGGATCTCGATCGGCACGGAAGAGGAGAATCGCGGGCTTGTGGCAGCCCTGCGGGAGATTGTCGGAGACGCGGGCTGATGCTGCCCTTTGCACGGGTCTCGATTATCGGCATGGGCCTGATCGGCTCCTCGATTGCGCGCGCTGTGCGGGAGCACATGCCGGGCACAGTCCTTTTCGGTCATGACGTCAGTGCCGAAGTCCGCGAAACTGTCCGCGCCATGGGTCTTTTCGACGATGTGGCAGACTCGCCCGGGGCCGCCGTGACCGATGCCGACCTTGTGATCCTGTGCGTCCCCGTCGGAACGATGGGCGATGTTGCCGCAGCCATCGCCGATGATGTGCCGCCAGACGCGATCGTGACCGATGTCGGTTCCTCAAAGGCAAGTGTGGCCGCTGCCCTTGCCATCGCGCTGCCGCATCATGTGACGATTCCTGCGCACCCCGTTGCGGGCACCGAACGAAGTGGGCCAGAAGCCGGGTTTGCAGGCCTGTTCCACAACCGCTGGTGCATCCTGACCCCACCGGAGGGTTGCGATGCCAGCAAGGTCGCCCAGCTGCAGGCCTTTTGGGAACGTATCGGCGCCAATGTCGAAATCATGGCCCCTCAGCATCACGATCTCGTCCTTGCGATCACGAGCCATCTGCCGCACCTGATTGCCTATACGATTGTCGGCACGGCTTCTGATCTGGAAGAGGTGACCCGGTCGGAAGTGATCAAATATTCTGCTGGCGGCTTTCGGGACTTTACCCGCATTGCGGCGTCGGATCCGACCATGTGGCGCGATGTGTTTCTGTCCAACAAGGACGCCGTACTGGAAATGCTGCAACGGTTTTCCGAAGATCTGACAGCCCTGCAACGAGCGATCCGCTGGGGTGACGGGGATGCCCTGTTCGATCTGTTCACGCGCACACGGACGGTCCGCCGCTCGATCATCGAACAGGGTCAGGATGACGACCGGCCCGATTTCGGGCGCGCTGACCACTGATACAGTCTACGGATTCAGGGCGTTGATGGCCTGATGCACGCGCGCTTCCGCTTCTTCGCGCGGCAAGCCCGGCGGGATTGTTTCGCCGACCTTG
>CAYSCC010000355.1:0-2436 GCA_964429375.1 uncultured Chakrabartia sp. | reverse complement strand
CGCAGGATACCGCACTTGCCGAAGGCGCGGCTCCCGTCATTCTGGGGACGCTGGGCTTTGTCCTGATCACCGGTATAGTGATTGCCTCTGTGTGCGGATACATGGCAGGCCTCATCGGCGCATCGAACAGCCCCGTGTCGGGCGTCGGCATCCTTGCGGTGCTCGGCGCCGCTCTTCTGCTGGTGCTCGTCTATGGCCGCGGCGGCACAGTCGACCAGACACAGGCGCTGATCGCCTATGCGATCTTCACGACCGGCATTGTCTTTTCGATCGCGACCATTTCGAATGACAATCTCCAGGACCTCAAAACCGGACAACTTGTGGGCGCAACACCTTGGAGACAGCAAGTCGCGCTGGTTATTGGCGTGATTTTTGGTTCGCTTGCGATCCCTCCCGTCCTGAGCCTTCTTGACTCGGCTTTCGGCTTTGCCGGAGCTCCCAATGCCACGGAGAACGCCCTTGCCGCACCGCAGGCTGCCCTTATTGCCGCGCTCGCTAGAGGTGTGCTGGGTGATAGCCTCAATTGGGGGCTCATCGGCTTTGGTGCAGGGCTCGGCTTCGTTTCGATCATCCTGGATGAAGCCCTCGGGCGATTTGGCAAGATGCGCCTGCCTCCCCTGTGCGTGGGGATGGGAATCTATTTGCCCATGGCTCTGACAGTGTTGATCCCAATTGGTGCCCTGCTCGGTCATTTTTTCAACCGGCGAGCACGCCATCATCATGATCCAGAATTTGCAAGGCGCATGGGTGTCCTTGCTGCGACGGGGCTGATTGTGGGGGAAAGCCTGTTCGGTGTTTTCTTTGCCGGGGTGGTTGGCATGACCGGCAGCGATGCACCGCTCGCCCTGGTTGGCGATGACTTCAGCCGGCCAGCCGTCGTGATCGGAATTGTCCTTTTTACAGCGATAATCGGCGGGCTCTATCGCGTGACGCGCACGTCCGCAGGGACAAACTGAAGCTCAGATATCCCAATGGTCTGCCGGCCCGGGGTTCAGGCAACCCTGCGTTCCCGTGGCGGAGGGCCGGATTCAGTAACGGTCGGGTCTGCCGGTTGGGATGAATCTTCTCCCTGCCCATTCGTGTAATGGCCCGCAGGCATCGCTTTGCCGAAGAGATAGCCCTGAACCATCGAGCACCCTTCGCGCCGCAGCTGCTCAAGCTGCGCATCATCCTCAACGCCCTCGGCAAGCGTGACCATTCCCAGATTATTTGCCAGCCCGATCACGGCACTGACAATTGCCCGGCAATCCTCACGATTCTCAAGGTCGTTCACAAAGCTGCGGTCAATCTTGATCTTGTCAAACGGAAAAGTCCGGAGATAGTTGAGCGACGAATATCCCGTGCCGAAATCATCAAGCGCAACCTTGATGCCAAGGTCACGCATGCGGTGCAGGACGGCCATATTGGCTTCGCTTTCATGCAACAGGACGCCTTCCGTAATTTCGATTTCGAAGCGGGCCGGGTCCAGCCCGGTTTCGGCCAGTGCGCTAATGATCGTGGGCAGAAGACCCGGACTGCGCATCTGCACCGGAGACACATTGACCGCGACGGTCAGGGGTTCGTCCCAGCGGGCGGCTTCGGCCATGGCGGCACGGATAACCCACTCCCCCAAAGGCACAATTAGACCAGTCTCCTCTGCGAGAGGAATGAATTCGTCTGGCATGACCAGCCCACGCGCCGCACTCTCCCAGCGGATCAGCGCCTCAAACCCGCTTTGCCGTCCCGTCGCCACATCGACCAGCGGCTGGAAGAAGAGACGCATCTCGTCCGCCGCCAGTGCGCTTCTGAGATCGCGTTCCATGGCGTGCCGTTCTCTCACGGCAACATCCATGCCGACTTCAAAGCGTTCCCAGCAGCAGCGGCCATTGTCCTTTGCGCAATATAGCGCCAGATCGGCATTGCGCTGAAGCTCTTCCGCGCTCTGCCCGTCGAACGGAGCGATCGCAATCCCGATGCTGACCCCGGACATGATCTGATGGCCAGACACGAGAAAGGGTTCGGCCATCTTTGCCACCAGCTTCTGCGCCAGCCTGATGGCATGATCGGCAGAATCTTCACCGGCCATCATGACCGCAAATTCATCACCACCAAGCCTGGCCAGGATATGGCCTTCGCCGCCCAGTCCGCTTTTGGTGACGCTCTCGATCAGGCGGGAAGAGACAGCCCGGAGAAACTGGTCTCCAATGGGATGTCCCAACGTGTCATTGACAACCTTGAAGTGATCCACATCGATCAGCATCACAACCAGACGCTTCGACGCGACCTCGTCGACAACCATGCGCGCCAGTGCATTATTGAACATCAGGCGATTGGGTAGCCCAGTCAGAGCATCATAATGGGCCATGTGACGAACACGGGCTTCTGCCTGCTTTTCTGCACTCACATCACTGATGACGCCCCGAAAACATACGCCATTGCGCGTCCCGCCGGCCGCAG
>CAYSCC010000354.1:0-2438 GCA_964429375.1 uncultured Chakrabartia sp. | reverse complement strand
CACCCGCTATGATCGCTACTTGTGCACGGCCTTCACCGATCGCATTGGCGGCGTCGTTGAGATATTTGATCGGCGTGTCGCCATTGGGGCCTTTGCTCTGTTCCGCATGTGCAGGGGCGATACCGAGAAGCGAGCAGATCCCTTCCACCATGGTCTTGTCGAGCGACGGGAAGGAAATCTGGCGTGTAATGCCAAGCCAGTCGATCCGGCTGATGAAACCGCCGCCCGCATCGGCATCGGCGGTGCGGATCGCCGCTTCCATCAACTGGCGCGAATCAAGCGCGTCTGCATCGTCGGAGGGTCGGTCATTGACCTGCCCTACACCAATGATCACCGGAATGCGGGTTTCGTCCTGAGCCTGTGTCATGCGCAAAGCCATGCATGAGATGAACGGTGAGAGCAACAGGGCGCACATATTTTGGCGGCCGGGTCTTGCGGATGTCAGAATGGCCTTCTTCCGGAGGGCATGAAAACCGGTGTGCCCTCATGACACGAGATTGCCCGATCTTTGCAGCGTCCGCGATGGAGCGGACAGGCGACGGCTATGCTTCCCTCAGCCGGGGCATCAGCTCTACGAAATTGCAGGGACGAAACCGGCTGTCGAGTTGGTGGACAAGGATATCGTCCCAGCCATCCTTCACAGCGCCAGTCGAGCCTGGCAGGGCGAACACATAGGTCCCGCGCGCCACCACAGCACAGGCGCGAGACTGGATTGTGGAGGTGCCTATCTTTGCAAAGCTCAGCCAGCGAAAGAGTTCGCCAAAACCTGGAATGTCCTTTCCGCCAAGCTGTGCAAGAGCCTCGGGCGTGACATCCCGTCCGGTCAGCCCTGTCCCTCCCGTCACGATGACACAATCGATCAAGGCATCATCGACCCAGCGATGCAGCAAGGCCACAATGTCGGCCGCATCGTCCCTGAGCAGGGCCCGCTCGGCAAGGACATGACCCGCCTCTGTTATGCGCTCGGCAAGGATATCGCCTGACTTGTCCTCAGCAGCGGACCTTGTGTCAGATACGGTCAGGAGTGCGATACGGACGGGCCGGAATTCCCGTGTTTCGTCAATCGGCACTTGCGACCCCGCCTGATGCATTCAGCCGCACTGCCGTGGCACCTGGCAAACCCGGGAAGCGGGGCCAGAGACCCTGGGACAGCGCAGCAAGGCTCTTCGCCTGTGTGCCTGCCTGCATCTGGTACATCCAGTAGTTGCGCAGCACGATCGTCACATAGGACCGGGTTTCCCAATAGGGGATCGATTCAATGTAGAGCAAAGGATCGTCATTGTCGCGCATCCGCGCATTCCATGCGCCAACGGGCTGCGGGCCGGCATTATACGCCGCAATCACTTTGGGCAGCAGGCCCCCGGTTTCGCTCATGTCGCGGATCAGCTCAATGAAGCTCTGACCATATTCGAGATTGATCGACGGATCCGTGAGCGGGCCAACCGAAGCCTCTCCCTTGCGCCGGGCGAGCATCGCTGCCGTGCCCGGCATGACCTGCATCAGACCGCGGGCACCGGCGGGGCTGGTCACGTTCGTACGGAATTGGGATTCCTGGAGGGCATGGGCAAAAACCAGCGCCTTGTCTACGCGCCAGCCGCCTGCCGGCTGCCAGCCTTGCGGCGCCGGATAGCGCGCGCTGACCGCAGTTTGGGCTCCAGCCGGGCCGTTGTGTGCCAGCCAGAGCTGGGTTGCAGGAAGATCCATCCGGCCTGCAATGGTCGCGAGACTGGCGTGATCCCGGGGGTTGCCGATCCGGGCCTGATAGCGGATCAGTTCATCCGCGAGATCCATTTCACCAATTTCGGCAAGCGCCAACGCCGCGCGCACGTTGGGCCGGGCTTCGACACTGGCCAGCGATGACTGGTCCACCGGGCGGATCGTCAGGCCAAGCCGACTGAGAGCAAGCATGCCATAAAAGGTTTCCGAATTGGCCGAAGCGGCCTTGAGCCGCGCCGCGACCCGTTCGGGATGCCCCGCCGCCATATCTGCACGGGCGGCCCAGAAATGTCCGGCAGCCACCATTTCCTGGTCGCCAGACCGTTCTGCCACGCTTGCAAAGGCGTCGCTTGCGGCCTGCCAGTCCTGTTGGCGCCACGCCGCAAGCCCGGCGACCCAATCAGCCTGCGCCGCCCAATCACCAAAGCCTGCACGCGCAACCCCAGCCAGGCGGCGCGCCGATAGATCATCCCCGGTCAGATAATAGGACCAGGCGATGCGCTGCTGCCATTCGGTCAACGTGTCCGGATCCAGCCCCAAGGCCATTTCGTCGAGAATGCCTTCGGCCTCATTCGGCCTGTCCGCCTTAAGCAGGGGAACAAGGCGTGCCGACATCGCGCCGGCCCGTGCCGCGGACCCGGCAACCTTTCCGCGCCGCGGGGCCGAACCGAGCCAGCGAAGTTCCCGAGCCGTCGGGAGTTCCGTCACCACTGGTACACCAC
>CAYSCC010000353.1:0-2474 GCA_964429375.1 uncultured Chakrabartia sp. | reverse complement strand
GACTGTTGCGCCTGCATGGCGCGCACGGCTTCTTCAAACTGCAGGAACCCGGCACGCAGCGCATCGAGTCCGCCTTCGGCTTCGGGAGTCAGCTCCAGGCCCTTTGGCGTTCGTCTGAACAGGACAACACCAAGAACATCTTCGAGCGCCCGAATCTGCTGGCCGACGGCCGCCGGCGTAACCGCCAATTCGTCTGCCGCCCGCGTAAAAGACAGGTGTCTTGCCGCCGCATCTAGGACGCGCAAGCCATTCAAGGGCAAATGCGTGCGCTTCATCCGGCCGTCACGGGCGTTGTCAGCGCAAACTTGGGAATTGCGATATCGAACCGGGAACCATCTTCCCCCAGCATCTGATAGCTGCCCTGCATCGATCCGCTGGGCGTCGTGAGCGGGCATCCAGACACATAGTCGTACGCTCCACCGGGTTTTATCACGGGTTGTTCACCCACCACGCCTTCACCATCCACAATGTGATGCGCACCGTTGGCGTCCCGGATATCCCAATGCCGTGTAAGAAGCTGGGCGGCCATCACTCCCTCGTTCTCGATCCGGATATGATAGGCCCAGAACCAGCGCCCTTTTCCGATCTCCGACTGTTCAGGCAGAAAACTGACCGAGACGCGAACGATGAATCCGCGGGTTTCAGCGACATAGCTGAACAGCGACTTCACAGCCCTACCACCCTGAGAGCCTGATCAAGGTCCTCGATCAGGTCTGCTGGATCTTCGAGGCCAATATTGACCCTCAACATGCCTTCGGCAACGCCCATTTCCGCCCGCACATCCTCTGCAAGGCCGCTGTGAGTGGTGGATGCCGGATGAGTCATCAGGCTGCGACTGTCGCCGATATTGTTCGAAATGTCGATCAGCTCGAGCGCATTGAGCAGGGCCATTGCCTGTTGGCGGCCACCATCAACAATGAAGGAAAAAATGGGCCCGCAGGCGGACATCTGGCGCATGGCCAGGGCATGTTGAGGATGACTTGGCAGGCCCGGGTGCAGAATATTGGGCACCCGCGTCGCCAGATATTTACCGACTGCCAGCGCATTTTCGGACTGGCGCTTGGCTCTCAGATCAAGCGTTTCGAGCGCCTTGAGGATCACCCACGCATTGAACGGCGAGAGATTGGGGCCGGTATTGCGCTGAAATGGCAGGAGCATTTCATCGATGAATGCCTGGCTGCCGCAGACGGCCCCCGCGAGCACCCGTCCCTGCCCATCCATCATCTTCGTCGCTGAATAGGCAACAACATCCGCCCCGAATTCCAACGGCCGCTGAAGCGCTGACGTCGCAAAGGCATTGTCAACCACGCTGACAATGCCATTTTCACGCGCAAGCCCGCAGACAAAGGCGAGGTCAACGATATCCATGGTCGGGTTGGCGGGCGTTTCAAAGAAGAAGACCTTGGTATTCGGTCGAATGGCGGCCTTCCAAGCGTCATTGTCTCGCGCATCGATCGTTGTTGTCTCAATTCCGAACTTGGGAAGCAGATTGTCCGTAAGCCACCTGCAGGATCCGAATGCCGCACGGGCCGCGACAACATGATCGCCTGTTTTGAGCTGGCACAGCAGTGCCGTCGTCATTGCCGCCATCCCTGATGCCTGCGCACGGCACGCCTCGGCCCCTTCCATCAGGGCAATCCGTTCCTCAAGCATCTGGACCGTCGGATTCTGGAGCCGCGAATATGTCATGCCGTCCTGTTCGCCCGCAAAACGCGCAGCGACAGTTTCCGCATCGTCATAGCTGTAGCCGGAGGACACAAAGATCGCTTCGGATGTTTCCCCCTGTTCAGAACGCCATGTTCCCCCACGGACCGCTTGCGTAGCGGGTCGCCATGATCGGGTGATCGAACGATTCTGGCCAGTGGTGCGTTTCATGTGGCTGCTTTTCCGATGGAGAGAGGCTCAGGTCAATGCAGCAAGCACCGCATCGCCCATTTGGCGCGTCGACATCTGGCCGCCAAGGTCAGGCGAGCGCGCGCCACCGGCCAGGGAGGCAGCCACTGCGGCTTCGATCCGGTCTGCAGCCGCGGGCTGACCAAGCGAATAGCGCAGCATCATCGCGGCTGACAGGATGGTCGCGAGCGGGTTGGCCTTGCCTTGGCCAGCAATGTCCGGCGCAGAGCCATGGATCGGTTCATACAGGCCCTTCTGGTTCGCATCGAGCGAAGCCGAAGGCAGCATGCCAATTGATCCGGCACACATGCTTGCCTGATCCGACAGAATATCACCGAACAGATTGCCGGTAACGATCACGTCGAACTGGCCGGGGTTGCGGACCAGCTGCATGGCCGCATTGTCGACATACATGTGGCTGAGCGAAACCTCGGGGAAATCTGCTGCGGTCTCTATGACCACATCACGCCAAAGCTGTGATGTCTCCAGCACGTTCGCCTTGTCGACCGAACAGAGCTTGCCCTTGCGAGCCATCGCCGTTTCGAAGCCAACCCGCGCAATCCGGCGGACCTCGTCCTCGT
>CAYSCC010000352.1:0-2475 GCA_964429375.1 uncultured Chakrabartia sp. | reverse complement strand
ACCCGGCAACGCAGGCAACCTTGCCGGCGAGCATGACGTCTGTTGCACGGCGGATGGGATCGACCAGCGATTCCTTGCAGCCATAGAGATTGTCGAACTTGGACTTGGTCACGCTATCGTTGACATTGATCGCGGGGAAAGGAAGCTTTCCGTCCTTTGCGATCTGGTAGAGCCGGTGCACACCAGTCGTGGTTTCCTCGGAAACGCCCTTGATATGGGCAACAGACATGGTCAGATAGCCTGGCCTTTCCTTCAGGAAAGCCTTTAGCGCCCTTTGGAATTCGACTTCTTCCTCATTTGACGGTTCCGGCAGGCTGTCTCCAGCTTCAACACGCGCGCCCCAGAGCGCAAACATGGTTGCATCGCCACCATCGTCGAGGATCATGTTGGCGGTCTGGTCACTGCCCCAGTCAAAAATCCGACCGACGTAGTCCCAATAGTCTGCAAGGCTTTCGCCCTTGACCGCAAAAACGGGAATCCCGCGTGCCGCGATGGCCGCTGCCGCATGATCCTGCGTCGAAAAGATGTTGCACGTCGCCCAGCGAACGTCTGCACCAAGCTCGACTAGAGTCTCAATCAGGACTGCCGTCTGAATCGTCATGTGCAGAGAGCCGGTGATCCGTGCTCCCTTCAATGGCTTGGATGCCCCATATTCGGCCCGCAATGCCATCAGGCCCGGCATTTCGGTTTCAGCAATCTCGATTTCCTTGCGCCCGAAATCGGCCAGGGAAAGATCGGCAATCACATAGTCATTCGCAGCCACTTGCGGGTCTCCGGCTAGGGGTTGATTGCCCTGCCCCCTAGCCGCGACGCCCCATAAATGCAAATATAAAGATATCTTTATATGTTATTTTCGCGATGCGACGACCATGCTGCAGCGTCCACCGGTCAGGACAGGCTCGACATTTGCAGCATTGGCAAGTCGCGCAAGCCCGGCCAGAGACCGGCTTTCCGCCTGAGCGGCAGACAGGATGGATGACATGTCTTCGCAGGTCAGGCCTTCGGCCCCCGCGCCGTAGCGATTGGCGATCGAGGTGACATAGCGATCATAGCCATTGAGGCCGCCTTGATCCGCGAAATGGCGCCGGAGCGTATCATTGACTTGTGTCAGCGCGACGCGGCTTGACCGAACGAAATTATTATATGCCGGCAAGATACCAGGGTGCGATGTCCTGCAACGCAAGGCGGAGACCATCAGCATTGTTTCCATGTCCCGGACTTTTGCGGCACTGATCGCCGTCTCGCTCCAGCACGCTGCTTGCGCGGCATTGAAAGGAACGGCTGCGAGAATTGCGGCCACTAAGGTCGACTTGATGAACTTGCCCATGACATTTCCCCTGGCTCGATTGGAGCCAGAAGCGTCTCATGAGGGATTAAGCGGACTGTAAAGGACTATGGTTAACGCGAACGACTGCACTAAATTCGCCAGGGGCGCGGAATAATGCCCGCGCCCCGAGCTTGCGCTGCCTAGTAGTAGGAGCCCCTGAGGCCCGAAAGCCGGATATTCTGGATCTCGCCATAGCGGACGACGCAGGCAAATTTGCCCTTGTCATAGTCGCGACCATAGCGGTCATAATGATAGCCGTAGCGGTCCCACCCATCATAATCCCGTGACCGGTAGTGACGTCCGGCAACAACGAGTCTGCCGCGCACTTCATACCCTCCCCGGATTCTGTCGATGTAGGTCACGTCAGTCACCCTGGCCCGGCCAAAGCGGCCTGCGCGCTGTCCAGCACTCCGAACGCATTGTTCAACAGCCAGGCGGCTGCCGTATCCATTTCGATAATAGCCATAGCTTTCATATCGATCGTCATAGTCACGATCTCTGTCCCAGCGCCCGCCATAACGCCGGTCATTGTTCGCTGCCGCAGACGCGATAGCGGCAATCCCACCGATAATCAGTGCGCCAGCGATGACATCGCCAGCATCAATTCCATCTCGACCCCGATGACGCCCGCCGTCTGCCAAAGCGGGCGCTGTACTCGCAACAACTGTCGCGGCAGTGGCGGCAAAAAGTGAGAGTTTCCGAACTATGTGCATTTCAACCTCCATCGGTCTGGCGGCCCAAACTGCCAGCCTTGCACGTCTTGTCGCATGATGCGCCTGACGAGTTGCTGAATTGCATCGTAGGCTGCCGTTCAGCTTGCCAGGCTTCAGGCCCTTGAAATTCTGCGAATCCGCTGTTAGGGGCGCGCAACGAACGGCGTGGAGCAATTCGCGGCGATCCCTTTGTTTTTGCCATTTGAACCGGGCGTACATTTGTCACGCCCCTTCTGAATTGACCGGAGTGTGACGACTTTATGCAAATTATGGTTCGCGACAACAATGTCGATCAGGCGCTGCGCGCGCTCAAGAAGAAGCTGCAGCGCGAAGGCGTTTATCGCGAAATGAAATTGCGTCGTCACTATGAAAAGCCGTCGGAAAAGCGTGCGCGCGAAAAGGCCGCTGCTGTTCGCCGGGCCCGCAAGATGGATC
>CAYSCC010000351.1:0-2485 GCA_964429375.1 uncultured Chakrabartia sp. | reverse complement strand
ACGGTCGCTTGACGGCGGATACACGCAATATAACGGCTGTAAATTGGCCAAATTCCCGGTGTCCCACTCAGGGGCAAGTGCGAGCCCAATCGTTAATGGACCGACGCGTTGCGCAGCCGCATCTTCAATCGCCTGGCAAACCGATAAACAAGTGCGGAAACTCGACCAGTGAGGGGCAAATGGACAACCGGCTTGTCAAACTGGGAGTAATGACGGCGAAATGCATTCTGGTGAACATAATTTCCCGCAATACTGTATTCCAGGGCCAGATCGGCTTCGCTTGCAACAATTCTGGCGGGCGCACTTCCAAGCAAGGGGTAAATGGCACGCGTATAGGCGATGGGACCCGTCAATCTAAACACTCCGTTACGACCGACTCCCGTTCGCCAAGGCGAGTAATTCTCGATATTTGAGAGCACGGAACAGATCACGGTGCGGAGAAACGGGTGGCCTGCGCGGGCGATCACATGCCACTGCTGGAATTCACCGCCGGCAATCGCAGCCAGTTCGGGATGCAGTCCGAAGCCCTCATGAACCTCTCCCGGCCTGTTCCGCCATTGGGCAAGGATCATCCCTTCATCGCCTGCAATCACTGTGTCTATCGGTTGCGTGAAGCGGCTTTTGATGTCGAGGTAGACGCCGCCTGACTGGTAGATGGCGAGGTAGCGAAAAAGATCTGCTCTGGCCGCCCCATATTCGGGCCGAATCTTCCGATAGGCTGCCAGAATTTCCAACGGGAAATGCTCGGAAATGAAGCTTTCGATGTCCTTGTCGTCATAGAGCCGATGATCCCACTCCGGGTTCGATGCAATCAGGCTTTCCACAGTGTCGCGAAGGGGCTCCGGAAGGCTGTGCCCCGGATATGTCTGGTGAATGATCCTCGGAATCCTCTGCGATTCGGCGACATGCGGAAGAATCTTGTCCCAAATTGCGGAAGTCATGGGGTTTGCCACCTGTCAGGACCTGAAAGCCGGAAAACCGCCATCGGCAAGAACTGCCTCCATCCGCTCGGATCCACGACCAGCACCGGT
Organism: uncultured Chakrabartia sp.; assembly: GCA_964429375.1. Classification (GTDB taxonomy): domain Bacteria; phylum Pseudomonadota; class Alphaproteobacteria; order Sphingomonadales; family Sphingomonadaceae; genus Aquisediminimonas. The sequence continues at coordinate 1,454 of CAYSCC010000351.1, read as the reverse complement.
GGTTATGGATCAGTTTTCGGTCCGGATGCAGGGCAATCCGCAACCATATGTTCGCTGGCAGATTAACACTCTCATACCGGACTGTCCAAAAATGGGGCACATGCCAGAAAGTAAAGAATTCCTGCACATTTGGAGTTAATTTTCCGTAAATTTCTGCTATTGCCGAGTCGCTTGGTCGCACACTCGCAACGACGAGTCGAAACTACCTTCCTTCAGAGTACAGGGGTAACATATGAAAAAGATGTTTTTGGCAGCGGCCGCCATGGCGATGTCACTTCCGGGAGTAGCGCAAGCTGCTGCCACCGTGACGGTCAATTTTTCTGGAACAACTGCTATTCCAGCCAACAATGACTTTCAGAGTCAGTTGAATGGTCTTGGCTTCACGTCGTATGCCTCGCTTGGCGCGTCGCTGATTGCGAATGGCCCTGTAAGCCTGACGTTCGAGTTCCTTGGAAGCGAGAGCGGTTATAACGACACCTTTTCGACCGGGTCGGGCGTGACCTACACCGAGACGAGCTGGTTCGAGAACCACTTTGCTGCTCCGATCCTGATCGGCACGACCTACTTCGCTGGCGGTGACCTCAAGAATTTCTTGAACTTCACCACGTCCGGTGCCGGTGGTGCAAACGCGACGGTTGGCGACGATGGCTTCGGCATCTTCCTCACCCGTGGCGCGACATCGGGTTATTCAACCAATGTCTTCTATCTTGGCTATGATGACCAGATCACACGCAAGGACGACAACCACGACGACTTCGTTGTTCGCGTGACCGTCAACTCGCCGGTTCCGGAACCGTCGACATGGGCAATGCTCCTGTTCGGCTTCGGCGTTGTGGGCTTCGCTCTGCGCCGCCGTGTTTCGCGGACTGCATCGTTCGCCTAATCGGCAACGATTGAACGAAAAATTTGGCCCCGCCGGAGAAATTCGGCGGGGTCTTTTTTATTTGCGCTTAGTGAGTCTGGCGCGCCTTTACTGTCATTTCCGGCCAAACAGCTTTTCGATGTCTCCATGGGCAAGCTTTACCCAGGTCGGTCGGCCATGGTTGCACTGGCCGGAATGAGGAGTCACTTCCATCTCGCGCAGCAATGCGTTCATTTCCTCAACTGACAATACGCGACCAGCTCGAACCGAACCGTGACAGGCCAATGTGCCGGCCACCGCATCCACTCTTTCCTTCAGAGAATGGGCTTCGCCGTGTGCGGCAATTTCGTCAGCGAGGTCCGTCACAAGACCTTTGATGTCTCCTGCTCCCAGAACAGCCGGCGTTGCTCGGACGATGACTGCACCGGGCCCGAATCTCTCAAGCTCCAGCCCGAAAGTTGCAAGATCAAGCATACGGGCCTCAAGCCGGTCGCACGCCGCCTCGTCCAGCTCAACAATCTCGGGCATGAGCAGTGCCTGTGACGCAACCTCCCCGGCCTCGATCGCGTTTCGCATACGCTCAAGAACCAGC
>CAYSCC010000350.1:0-2489 GCA_964429375.1 uncultured Chakrabartia sp. | reverse complement strand
GGCCGATCCCAGTCGCTCCGGTGAACAGCAGATGGTCAAAAGGCAGTTCTGCAAAGGATTTGCCGACGTCGGGACCACCGCTAACAAACAGGGCTTCGGTCGCATCGAAATATTTTGGCCCTACCTCTTCAAAGAGTGCTGCAACCGTCGGGGTGTATTCGGACGATTTGACCATCACCCGGTTGCCCGCTGCAAATGCGCCAGCGATTGGCCCCATCGTAAGCTGAACAGGGAAGTTCCATGGCGAAATGATTCCGACAACGCCTTTTGGCTGAAACTCGACAACGCCCTTTGCGCCCAGCAAGCCCAAGGGAAAATCAAGCCTGCGCCGTTCCGGCTTCATCCATTTTTCGGTGTTGCTGCTGGCATGCTTCAGCGTCCGGATTGAGGACGTGATATCGGTGATCCAGCTCTGCTCGGCGCTGCGATGACCGAAGTCCTCGGACATGGCGTCGACAAAGGCCTGGCCGTGATCAACCATCATTGCGACTGCTCGCTTCAGCCTGTCCCTGCGGACTGCCGCGGATACCGGCAATTCCGCAGTGAATGCCTCCCTTTGCGCACTTAGAGCGTCGAGCATCTGTTCTTTTGAAATCGCCATCATCCACTCCTGCAATTCGGAATTTTTTATTGACGTGAAATATGACCGCGACTTCCCGGCAGAGCAAGCTATTGCGCGAGAATCCATGCAATGAATGCCGAAAACGCAAGCAGCGCGCCGAGCGGCAACCGGTCGGTTGCGCGGACTCTTCCCCCCGTGACAAGCTGCATGAGGACAAAGACCAGGCCAAGGCTGCATGCGCCGACCAGAACAAGGGGCAGCGGCTGCCACCCAAGCATTGCCCCTATCGCACCGAACAGTTTGGCATCCCCGCCTCCAAGGCCTTCCCGCTCCCGTAGTAGCCTGTAAAGGCCAGCCACCAGAGCCAGCGCGGAGTATCCACCCAAGGCACCCAGCAGCCGATCCGGGCCAGAGGGATCAAGGTCAAGCCACCAGCCCGCTGTCGAGATCGCCAACAGGGCGAGAACGAGACGATCAGGCAGCCAGAAGTGTCGAAGGTCCAGTGCGGCGAGCGCAACAAGCACCCAGCCAAAAAGGGCACCGACAATGCCTCCGCTCCCCGGAGAGATGACTAGGGCCGCCGCACCTGTCAGGCCACACAGCCCTTCGATCGCCGGATGCACCGGATCAATCCGAGCTCCGCAGGTCCGGCACCTGCCGCGCGACACGATCCAGCTCCCCAGCGGGACGAGATCAATGGCAGACAGGTCACACCCGCATTGATCGCACATGGACCGGCCATGGATGATTCCTTTGCCCTGTGGCCAGCGCAAGACGAGTGTTGCCAGAAAGCTTCCTGCGATCATCCCAAGAATGCCGCCTGACAATGCCCAGGCCAAGAGAGGCAAATCAGCCAGGATCAGGGCTCGCGCTCGGCAGGGTCAACGCCCCACAACGATGTGGTCTCAAGGAACCCCATCTTTCCTTTGATATCGATCTTGCACCAACCGCGCTTACATTCGCTCAGCTTGCCAACAACGCCCGGCTCCACCCGCCAGACAATTCTGGAGCCGCTGTTCGGAGCTTCGCGAAGCGCCCGGATTGGCCCCTCGATGATAAGACCAGCCCGTTCGTCACTGAGAAGATTGGCCTGCATCCATCCCTTTTCGCCATCCGGATCCTCGATCTTGCGCCAATTGGGATAGGTTTCGATCACCCTGACCGGGAGCCCGGCACGCTTGTACAGCCAAGTCGCGGGAAACTGCCGCCCGGGACCCGTGCGCATGCGCGCCTGGCCGGCCGAAATCGATGCCCAGTATGGCGGCTTCTTCTGCGCAAGCGCTTGCGATGCCGGAGACAATAATAGAGCCGCAGCCGCGACCAGCATCGCAGGACGCTTCATGACGCGTTTCATCCCGAACTCCATGACGAAATGGGCTTGTGCCAAAATCCGCTACACGCTTCAAGGTTGAAGCCGCAACCCGCATGGCCTAGCAGGATGGCAACAAGAATCGGGAGGACACATGGGCGCAGCGAGACTTTTTGCGACGGCACTTCTGGCCTTGGTGCTGGCCACACCTGCTGCCGCTCAGCCGATCGTCGTGCCGGATAGCGGCGACACTGCATGGATACTGGTCGCGTCTGCGCTGGTCCTGCTGATGACAATTCCTGGCCTTGCCCTGTTCTATGGCGGACTGGTCCGCGCGCGAAACGTGCTTTCGGTCGTCATGCACTGTTTTGTCATGGTGTGTACCATTTCCCTGTTGTGGGCGGCTGTCGGGTACAGCCTTGTCTTTGGCGAAGGCAATGCGTGGCTCGGGGGGACGGGCAATGCCTTTTTGGCCAATCTCGCTGAGCTGAGGAGCGGCACGACATTGCCCGAAAGTGCCTTTGCATTGTTCCAGATGACGTTCGCCATCATCACGCCGGCACTCGTGATTGGCGCATTCGTTGAACGGATTCGGTTTGGTTGGGTTGTGGCGTTCAG
>CAYSCC010000349.1:0-2492 GCA_964429375.1 uncultured Chakrabartia sp. | reverse complement strand
ATTGCGCGCCTACGCCGCGTTCCTTCGCATTATCGCCACCTCGCGATAAGCGATCTTATGCGCAGCTGCGCATAAGATTGCCCAGCCGCGAACATCCCAACCCCAGGCGACAATCCCAGCCGGTATCCCGTAAATCGCTGCACTGGCCAGAGACCAGCCGATTTCGCGCCGAATTTGGGGGACGAGCCGGGCATAAAGGCCCGGATGCCGCATCCGCGTTGCGAGCGCAAAGGCGCCGCTTGCAATCAGGTATCGGATGCCGACGATCAGGGTCATGGCAATGGCCGAAAGGAAAATCGCCACACGCATTGCCTCAGACAAATGAACCGCTGGTGCCGCCTACAGGACTCGAACCTGTGACCCTCGCATTACGAATGCGATGCTCTACCAGCTGAGCTAAGGCGGCCAGAGGGCGCGCGCTTACCAGTGGTAACGGATCAGCACAAGGGGGTGCGGATCCACTGGCGCAGAGAAGCGGCCAGGCCAGGGCACAAGACGCGCATAGGGCAGATTGCGTAATGCCTTGATAAGGATTGACATGTAGTTGGATCGGAACCGACTGGACAAGGTCGGCTCAATTTCACATTAACGGACCTGGAATGCGTAGCGGTTCGAGCCGCCATGCCAAAGAAAGAAGTAGACAACATGACGATCAGCCCGGCGGACATTCCCCAGAAACGACAGGAAGAACGGGCGCGGGTCAACCTTGACGGACCGACGCTGCGGCAATCAGATGGCATGATCGGCTCCGTGAAATTGCATGATGTTTCGTCTCGGGGATTTCGGACCGACTGGCCGGAAAAACTCCTGCCCGGAGACAAGGTCTGGCTGAAGCTGCCCGGCGTGGATGAACTCCCTGCAACAGTTGCCTGGGAACTGGATCTGATGATTGGCTGCAAGTTCGAAGTGGCGTTGCGGCCAGCCGTTTTCGCGAAGATCATCAATCAGACACGTTGACCAGCGGCGATCAACGCAATTAGTGAGTCCGCCCGAAAGGGGCTGTGATGACAAGAGCGTGCTGGCGGTGTGTGGAACCTATTGAGGATACGGCGACACGCTGCCCGTCCTGTGGCGTTCGCGTTGTCCCTGTTTCATCCGAGCCCAGCCCTGCGGAAACCGCACGCAAGATTCGCAGGGGGTTTGCCCTGCTCCTTGCAATTTTCGTCGTTATCGTTGTTGTCGTGCTGGTGAAGGCCTGAAATCAGGCAGCCTTGTCCAGGCAGGCGAATTTGGTGAGCCCTGCTGGATTCGAACCAGCGACCTACTGATTAAAAGTCAGTTGCTCTACCGACTGAGCTAAGGGCCCTACCAAGCGGGCTCCCCTATGCGGCGGGGCGCTTGCGGTCAAGGCGGGCTTTGAGCTGGCGCACAGTCAGGCGTGATATGGGATCGCGCCAGCGGCCGGCAATGGTCGCAAGCGGATCAAGCACAAAATGCCGACTCCGGAATTCACGATGGGGAATCACGAGGTCTGGAGTTGCCCGGCACCCGCCCGACCAGAGGATAATGTCGAGGTCGAGAGTTCGTGCTGACCAGCTAAGCCCGCCTCGCCGAAGGCCAAATTCCCGTTCGATTTTCTTCAGGCGATGGAGCAGCTTTTTGGGCCCAAGCCGTGATTCAAGAATCGCGGCGGCATTGGCATAGGTGCGGCGCGATGGCCCGATCGGGCGACTCCAGACCGTTCTGGAAGCCGCGACGACATGAACGTTCTTCCGGTCAATCCGCCGCAAGGCCGCTTTCAGCACCGAACCGGGCGCACCGATGCGTCCGTGATACCGATTCGAGCCCAATGCGATCGCATAGCGATGGCGCACCGGTCAGACCGTTTTCAGATAGTCAAGATAACAACCTTCTGGAGGACCATCGATTGCATCGCGCAGTGGAGCCAGAGCTTCCTTGGCAATATGGTCTCCTGCTCCCTTGTGAGAGGCAATCGAGTCCCATTTCTCGATGAAAACAAAACGATGCTCGTCGCCTGCATCGCGCAGCAGCTCGACGCCAACACTTCCAGGAGCCTTCCGGACTGCGTCGGCGAGATTCGACAGTGCGGTCTCCAGCTGTGCACTGCCACCCGGCTTTGCGGTCATGATATAGTGTCGGGCAACTGTCATGTCTTTCGTCCTTCTGTGCTTTCAAACATCCGAAACAAGCCGGCCGTAGAGGTCTGGACGACGGTCCCGGAAAAATCCGAATGTCGCCCTGTGGCGTGCGATCCGTTCAAGGTCGAACCGGGCATCAAGCACGCCTTGGTCACCATCGCCCATTTCGGCAACCATGTCTCCCCGTTCATCCGTGATGAAACTGTGGCCGTAAAAATTCATGCCACCTTCATCGCCTGTTCGGTTGGCGGCTGGAGGAGTTGTGGAATGTAAGCTCCTTTGGGCCGCTGACGGATGATCGCCTCAAGCGCGGAAAGAGCGACATGGCTAAGCGGTCTGCCCTGCGACAGCCACTGCTCCTCGAGGGCCTCGACCGTGCCGTTGTCGATCAAC
>CAYSCC010000348.1:0-2494 GCA_964429375.1 uncultured Chakrabartia sp. | reverse complement strand
ATGCTGACCTTCCTGCGTCAAGCTGCGTCTGAAACAGTCCCATTCGATCGCTCGCGCTCGGACCTGATTGGAGGATTTGGCGCATGAGCAACCTTGCAGAACGTCGCTCCCGCATTGTCCGCGTGCGCCAGATGGAGCACCGGGTGGCGCGCGCAAAACTCGCAACGGCTGAGGCGACTCTCGCCAACCTGGACCGAATTTCTGGTCGCATTTCCGGGCTCCGGGCCACACTCCGGCCAGAGGCCGAGCAGACGACCGGGCTTGCCCTCAAATCAATGGCTGAAATGGCACTTCGGCTCGATTCGGCGCAATGCGACCTTGCGGCACCGATCCGCGGGGCAGAGCATGACCGCGTTCGGTCCATGGCCGAAAGGCTGGCGGCCAAATCACGCGAGGAAGGAGCCGAGAAGCTCCGCGAAAAGGCCCAGCGTACAGAGATCCGCGAACAGGCCCTCAGGGCAGATGCAAACCGCCCATTCCGGAAACGCCCATCAACGCTGGGAGGTGGAAAATGAATTTTGACATGAGCCCGATGCAATCTGCGACGTCTCCCATTGGACTCCAGGTGACGACGCCGACCAGCGGACCGGCCGACGAATTCGCTGCACTTCTCGGTCGCAGCACTCTGGTGACCGCAAATGCAGATACGAAACTGTCGACCGAAGAACCGTCGACGGATGCCGCGGCGGCCAATGGTCAAGCTGAAGGCCTTTCAGCGATCGCGAAGGCGGACCTTCTCGTCGCCGCGCTGGCGCCAGCCCCCCGCGTGAGAGAGGCAGTTGAACCGGCAGCCGAGCAAAGGCCAGCGCCCGTCGCTGCCGCTGAATTGACGAGGCTCCAGCTGCCAGCGGACATTGCCAAGGGTGACCGCAAGGACTTGCGCCAAGAGTATCGCAAGTCCAACCCGGAAGGCGACGCGAAAACGTCAGACGACAATGAGGCGCTTGTACCTCTGGCAACGGATGCTGCCGGTATCGTGTCGGTTGCCATCGGAGCACTGCCAATTCAGGACAGGGCCGGGGTGGCTGAAGCTCAAGAACGGCAGGACACCGAGACCGTTCGTCCGCTTGATCTGCTCGCCCGATCGGTCCGCGACATGCGGGAAGACGCCATAAGCGCACCCCGGGAAGTGGCAGAGAAGGCCCTATCCCTCAGTGAACGCCCAAAGGCCGACAACGACCTGACCACTCTGCCTGAGGCCACAAAGACCGTCGCCGAGACCAAGGCCCAGGCCGAAGGGCAGCGGCCGGTGAGACCGGAACTGCGGGAAATTCTGGCGCAATTGGCGACCTCCAAGGATCATGAAACGTCAGGAACGAAGGCCGGCGCTGTCCGCGCTGCCAGAATTGCAGAGATTGCATTGGGCCTGAAGGATGCACAAGCCGATGGCCCGGCCGTGGCTGTACAGGGTAACACGCCCGACAACATTGGCGCGTCATCACGCTCCGGCATCGAGACTGTGCAAGCGGAGGCCCCTGCCCGAACGTCGATCGTCGAGCGCGAACTGGACTTGATCCGGAACGAAAAATGGCTGGGCGAACTCGCGCATGACATTGCGACATCGACCGGAGAGTCCAATCGCCTGTCGTTTCGCCTGATGCCCCATCAGCTTGGCAAGCTCGACGTCGATGTGTCACGCTCGCAGAATGGACTATCGCTGAGCATCCGCACGGAAAGCGACAGCGCCGCGGCAATCCTGTCTGCGGCACAGTCACGCCTGACCGACGAAATCAGGTCACTCGGCGTGAGGCTGGCGGACACCCAGATGTTTTCCGGGGACTCGCGTCAGTCGCCTGGGCAGGACGCCAATGCTCGCCCGGCACAGCTGATCGAAACATTCATTTCACCAACTGAGACCGTTGACGCGCCCGAAGAAGAGCGCCGCGACGGTCGGTATGCGTAAAGACGGAGACAGGGCATGAGTGGGAAAAAAGATGCGGCAGCAGCCAAGGGCGATGAGGGAAAGAAGCCAGGCAAGGCCAAGAAGCTGATCATTTTCGGCCTGGCGGCGACTGTTCTCGTCGGTGCCGGTGCCGGAGCCGGCATCTATGCCGGCATGGGCCATGGTGAGGAGAAGGAGAAGGAAGATCCAAACCGCCCCAAACTCGTGTTGCGCAGTGAAGAGCCTGCAGAAGAGGCTGGAGGCGAAGGAGGCGAGGAAAAGGAACCGGCGCCAAAAATCGGAACGGTTTCGGTCGCGAACGATCGCGCGCCTGTCGATCCCCGGAAATATGAAGTCACCTATTTCCCGATCGAACAGCAGTTTACGGCCAATCTTTCGGATGGCAGCGGCTTTGCCCAAGTCGGCATCAGCCTCGCGACCTATTATGACAGCAAGGTCATTTCGAACATCAAGCGGCAGATCGTTCCCATTCGTTCGGCCGTGTTGATGACCTTGTCTGTTCAGGACTCGGCTGTCCTGTCGACACCCGAAGGGCGCCAGCTGTTCCAGCGGCAACTGACGCGCGCAATCAACCAGGTTCTTCGTGAAAAG
>CAYSCC010000347.1:0-2497 GCA_964429375.1 uncultured Chakrabartia sp. | reverse complement strand
GGTCAGGCGGGGTGATCGTATTGCTCAACTGGTTCCTGCGCCTGTGCAACGCGCTGTGCTTCTGGAAGTTGATCACCTTGGAGAAACCCGGCGTGGCGCTGGGGGCTTCGGCTCTACGGGCGTATGACGCTCAACGACAGCCAACTGGAACGTTATGCCCGTCACATCGTCCTGAAGGAAATCGGCGGGGCGGGCCAGGCAAAATTGGTCAACGCCCATGTGCTTCTGATCGGGGCAGGCGGAATCGGATGCCCGGCAATCCAGTATCTCGCAGCAGCCGGGGTCGGCAGGCTGACAGTCATTGATGATGACTATGTGTCCCTGTCCAACCTGCAGCGGCAGGTTCTTTATGGAACGCAAGATCTGGGTCGGGCAAAGGTGGAGGTCGCCGGGCAAGCGACCGCGCGACTAAACCCGGATGTGGACTTTACCGCGATCAACCAGAGGCTGACCGATGGAGAACCGCCGCTGCCGATGGGCGATGTGGATGTTGTCCTGGATGGCAGCGACAATTTCATGACACGGCTGCGGGTCAATGATCTCTGCCATGCATCCCGAACCCCGCTGGTTTCGGCAGCAATTGGCCAGTTTCATGGGCAGATCGGCACCTATCGGGGTTGGGAGGCCGGCAAACCTTGTTATCGCTGCTTTGTTGGCGACGCCCATGATCCGGATGATTGCGACAGCTGCTCGGATGTGGGTGTTCTTGGCGCCATGGTTGGCTTGATTGGCAGCTTCGCTGCCATGGAAGCCATTCGCGTCATCACCGGTTTTGGTGATGACCCATCAGGCAAGCTCCATATCTTTGACGGTCTTTCGCCCTCAATGCGGACAATCAGGCTTCCCAAGGATCCCGATTGTTCGACCTGTCGGGCTGCCTAGCGAGACAGACCCAGCGCCTTGTAGGTAAGGTCAAGCGTGGGCGCGGCAAGTTCGCGTGCCCTTTCAGCGCCGCGGATCAGAATCGCATCAAGAGCCGCATGATCCTGCCGCAATGCGGCGAACCGCTCTGATATCGGTTTCAACGTTTCGACCAACAGCTCTGCCAGCGCTGGTTTGAAAACACCAAATCCTTGCCCGCCAAATCGCGCAAGGACCGAATCGACAGATTCTCCTGCAATCGCGGCATAAATGCCCACAAGATTTCTTGCCTCTGCGCGACCCTCCAGCCCGGCCGCTTCACTGGGGAGCGGTTCTGGATCGGTTTTGGCCTTCTTGATCTTGTTCAGGATTGCAGCGGCATCATCGACAAGGTTGATGCGGCTCATGTCTGAAGCATCGGACTTCGACATCTTCGCGTTCCCGTCACGCAGAGACATGATGCGCGCAGCAGCAGGCGGAATGATCGGCTCCGGCAGGGTAAAGACTTCGCCGAAATCATTGTTGAACTTCTGCGCAATGTCTCGCGCGAGCTCGAGATGCTGCTTCTGATCTTCGCCAACGGGTACGTGCGTCGCCTGATAGAGGAGAACGTCCGCCGCCTGCAGGACCGGGTAGGAAAACAGGGCAACGGATTGTCCCTCCCGATCCTTTCCCGCCTTGTCCTTCCATTGTGTCATGCGGTTCAGCCAGCCCATCCGCGCGGTTCCATTCAGAAGCCACTGCAGTTCAGCATGAGCAGACACCCGCGCCTGGTTGAACAAGATGGACCGATCGGTATCAATCCCGCAGGCCACCAGCGCGGCAGTCATTTCTCGTGTATTCGCGGTGAGCTCTGCCGGATCATAGGGCAAGGACAAAGCATGGAGATCAGCCAGAAAGTAGAGGCATTCGCCTCCATCCTGCATGGAAACCCAGTTGCGGATTGCGCCGAGATAGTTGCCAAGGTGGAGGTTGCCGGTTGGCTGAATGCCTGAAACGACCCGCATCATTGCGCACTCACTTTCTTGCGTCTCAGAAGGATCATCACTGCTTCGCGGTCCATCCCGCCTGTCAGGAACGCAGTGAGGAAATAGGCAGCCCCGCCTGCCGACACGATTGCGCCAACCGCCAATATCCTTCGCCCGGTTGAGCCAGAATACCAGTCGGCAAACTGTTCGCGCAGAAAGAAGAGTATGACCGCCATAACGGCCGCGGCGATCAGCTGTCTGCCGATCCTGCCCCACAACCAGAGTTCGATATGGAAATGCCCCCGATTGCGCAGGATGACATAGAGCATCACGCAATTGAGCCAGGAACAGATCGCAATGGCCGAAGCCAGCCCATAGATGCCGAAGGGCGGGATCAGGGCAAAGTTCAGGATGATATTCGCAAGCAGGACAATACCAGCAGTCTTGACCGGCGTTTTCGTGTCTTTGCGCGCATAGAAACCGGGCGTGATCACCTTCACCAGCACATAGGCAGGCAGGCCCGAGACGATGATTGCAAGAACATTGCCCGTGATTGCTGCATCTTCCAGCGTAAAGCGTCCGCCTTGGAACAGGGCAGTGCAAAGCGGAATCGAAACAACCCAAAGCGCCACTGCGGCGGGCAAGGTCAGCAGCATCGAAAGCTCAAC
>CAYSCC010000346.1:0-2509 GCA_964429375.1 uncultured Chakrabartia sp. | reverse complement strand
GATCCCCGCACGTGACAGCAGCAGCTTTATGCCGGATCCGATACGCGCAATTCTGTCCCCGCCCCCCTCGTTCAACTGTTCAAGCCGCTTGGTAATGGACGCCCATGCATCGGGTTCCAGTTCGCGGAATGCGAGCGTCTGCATTTCATTCATGAACTGGTACATGCCTATCCGTTCAGCGAGGGGGGCATATATGTCCATGGTCTCTCGCGCGATGCGGCGGCGCTTGGCTTCATCCTTGATGAAATGCAGCGTACGCATGTTGTGCAGACGGTCGGCCAGCTTCACGAGAAGCACGCGAATATCATCCGAAGTGGCAAGCAGGAATTTCCGCAGATTTTCAGCCGCCCGCTCATTGTCGGTCATTGCCTCGATCTTCGAAAGCTTGGTCACGCCATCCACAAGCCGCGCAATATCAGGGCCAAACTTGGTCTCTATTTCCTCATGCGTGGTCAGAGTGTCTTCGATTGTGTCGTGCAGCATGGCAGTCGTGATGGTCTTGTCGTCCAGCCTCAAGTCCGTAAGGATTCCGGCGACTTCAATCGGGTGGCTATAGTAAGGATCGCCAGACGCCCGCTTCTGCGATCCATGCTTCTGCATCGAAAAGACATAGGCGCGGTTGATCAATGCCTCATCGGCATCCGGATCATAGGATTTGACCCGCTCTACAAGTTCATACTGTCTCAACACAGGTCCATGATGGGATGGCCTAGGGGGCAAATGCAAGCCTGTTGTTGGCGCAGCGCGTCAGATCATCTATGCGTCACACCATGCTGGCCGATCGCATCCTGTTTCTCGATGGTGAGGCCATTATTGTCGACAAGCCTTCCGGCCTGCCAGTGGATCGCCCGAGAGACGGAGCGCTCAGCCTGGAAAACCATCTGCAGGCGCTGACGTTCGGGTTCAAACGCTGGCCGACTGCCGTGCACAGGCTCGACCGGGATACGAGCGGCTGCCTGCTGCTCGCTCGCAACCCCAAGGCCCACGCCAGATTTCAGAAGGCATTCGAAGAGAGGCATGTCACCAAGCACTATTATGCGGTCGTTGACGGCGTCCCTGCTCACCAGTCGGGCATCATCGAGCTGCCCCTTGCAAAGCGCAGTACGGAGAAGGACGGCTGGCGAATGGTCGTCGATGCGCGCACCGGCAAGCCTGCGGTGACAGCATGGGAGGTTGCGGCCAGTCAGGGTGGTCGTGCACTGATCCGGTTCAGCCCGGAAACGGGCAGGACACACCAGATTCGCGTCCACGCTGCGGAAGGTCTTGGCCTGCCCATTGTCGGCGATCCCGTCTATGGGCGTCAGGACAACGCAATGCTGCTCCATTGCGGTTTTCTGTCACTGCCCAGATCGGGGAAGCCGCCAGCTGAGGCAAAAGCCCCATTGCCAGCCGCTTTCGAGGATGCCGGCTTTGTTCTGGCGTTCTAGTCCGGCCTCTCGATGCGAGCCTGCATGAAGGAACAAGACCAGCGATGAAGGCCATATGTGATCCGCACAATGCCCTTGGCACTGGACTGACGGCAATTCGCGAACAGTTCAAGGTTCCAGCAGATTTTCCGGCTGACGTTGCAGCAGCTGCGGAAGAAGCAATGAGGCGCAAACCGGATGCTCATGCTGATCTTACCAATTTGCCGTTTGTAACACTGGATCCGGCGTCATCGACCGACCTTGATCAGGCTTTCCTCATCGAACGGACTGGAACAGACCTCATCTTGCGATATGCGATTGCCGATGTAGACAGTTTTGTTCGAGACCGCGATGCCATCGATGTCGAGGCATGGACGCGCGGCATGACGCTCTATCTTCCGGATGGCAAGGCACGCCTTTACCCGCCCAGTCTGAGTGAACGGGCCGCGAGTTTGCTTCCTGGCGGCGCAAAGCCAGCGGCTCTGTTTACCATTCGGGTTGACCAGGACGGCAAGGTCAGCCTTGAAGATGCGCAGCGGGCATTCATTCAAAGTAGGGCAAAACTCGCATATGATTCCGTCAGGGACGTGGATTTGCCCAAAGATTTTGCGGAACTGGCGGAACGCATCGGCCGGGCCGAAGACAGACGCGGCGCAACACGTGTTGACCCCCCGGAACAGGAAGTCGTTGCCCATGGCAACGCCGGTTACCAGCTCCTTTTTCGGCCCAGACTGCCTTCGGAAGATCGCAATGCGGCCCTTTCACTTGCGACCAACCTGGCCATTGCAGAGGCGCTGTTCGTGCATGGTACTGGCTTGTTCCGCGTCATGGCAGGTCCCGACGACCATGCAATCAGCCGATTGCGTCACTCCGCCAGGGCATTTGGCCTGCTTTGGCCCGCAAATGCCAGCCTCGCCCAGTTTGAACGCACCCTGCAAGCTGGCGATCCGAAACATGCCGCGTTCATGCTGGCAGTCAGGCGCGCTGGCAATGGTGCATCCTATGCACCGTACACGCCGGGCTCGCGTCCATGGCATGCGGGCATCGCTGCGACCTATGTCCACGCGACAGCACCCTTGCGCCGGCTGGCAGACCGCTATGTC
>CAYSCC010000345.1:0-2513 GCA_964429375.1 uncultured Chakrabartia sp. | reverse complement strand
AATCCGTCTACAGCCTTCGGATAGACTCCCTTGCGCCCTTCATACAGCGGGCTGCCCGGATCAATCAGGGCTTCAAGGTTTGACATTGGATGCTGCCCCGGCTGGCGCAGGAACGGGCGGGGCCTCACCGCCGCCCAACGCATGGACATAGGCTGCCAGCATCTTGATTGTTACAGGGTCAAGCCTGTTGTTCCAGCGCGGCATGACGCCAAACCTGCTCTTCAGGACGGTCTGCGTGATCGTCGCCCGATCACCACCATAAAGCCAGATCGCATCCGTCAAGTTTGGCGCGCCGAACTGGCGGCCACCCTTGCCATCGGCACCGTGGCACTGGCTGCAGTTGGTTGCAAACAGCGTCGCCCCGCGCGCCGAAGCGGCATTTGGCTTCTGCTGGCCGGAAATCGCCCGAACATGGGATACGACTGCATTGATGTCCGAAGCCGGCAGAACGCCGTCAAAGGCCGGCATCTGCGAAAAGCGGGTCTCTGTGTGATCGGGATTCCGCACGCCGTGCGTGATGGTGTAATGGATCGTCGGCAGATCGCCGCCCCAGAGCCAGTCATCATCGTTCAGATTGGGATAGCCTTTGGATCCGGCCGCCCCAGAGCCGTGGCACTGGACGCAATGAACCTTGAAGGCAGCACGACCGCCTTCAACAGCGGCCTGAAACAGCTTTGGATCGGCGGGGAGATCCTCAATCGGCGTGGCTGCAATGGCAGCCGTGATCGGAGCCCGTCGTTGCGCTTCGGCACGCATCGAGGATTCAAGCTGTCCCTGGCTCGACCAACCGTAAATGCCCTTTGTGGCACTTTGCAGCAGCGGAATGGCCGGAAAGAAAATGACATAGCCAATCGCCCAGAGGATGCAGGCATAGAATGTCAGCAGCCACCAGCGCGGGAGCGGCGTATTCAGTTCTTCGATCCCGTCCCATTCATGACCGACTGTCTGGGTGCCGGTCGGTTCATCAATGCGCTTCTTTTCAGCCATGATCTTCATCCTTGAAGATGATCGCGGCGGCGCTGCGATGGTGCGCTGCGGCACCCTTGCGAAACGTCCAGCCGACAAAGGTAACGAACAGGAGCCCCATGAACACCAGACCCCAACTGTCGGCGAAATGCCGGAAGCTGTCGTAGGTCATTTCGCCTGCTCCTGCGGCTCGGCCGCCTTGAAGTCGACAAGCGTGCCCAGCATTTGGAGATAGGCAACCAGCGCATCCATTTCGGTAATACGGGTTGGATCTCCGTCGAAATCACGGACCTGGACCTTTGGATAGCGCGCCTTCAGGTCGGTGCTGCTCTGATCCGGGTCTGCCTGTGCGGCAAGATCATCGTTGGCCGCGGCAATTGCCGCCTTGGAGTAGGGAACGCCCACCTGGTAAAGCGTCTGGAGGTGCTGGCGCATGTCGCCTGGATTCAGCTCCCGGTCTGCCAGGAAGCCATAGGGAGGCATGATCGATTCCGGCACGACAGCCCTGGGATCCTTGAGGTGCTGGACATGCCATTCGTCGGAATAGCGCCCACCCACTCGAGCTAGATCGGGCCCTGTTCGTTTCGAGCCCCACTGGAACGGATGGTCGTACATGCTTTCCGCTGCCAGGCTGTAATGGCCATAGCGTTCGACTTCATCACGGAAGGGCCTGATCATCTGGCTGTGGCAATTGTAGCAGCCTTCGCGCATGTAGATGTTGCGCCCCGCCAGCTCGAGCGGCGTATAGGGGCGCACCCCCTTGACCTTCTCGACAGTGGAGTCGATCCAGAACAGCGGCGCGATTTCCACGATGCCGCCAATTGCTACAGTCAGAAGGGCAAGGACAGCGAGCAACGTGACATTGCGTTCAACCCGCTTGTGATCGAAAAATGTTCCGGCCATGGTTCTGGTTCCTTCAGGCGGCTGACGCTGCAACGAGAGGACGGTCAAGCGTCGCGTCGTAGGGGGTTTCGGTCATCGGCTTTTCCTGCCGCTGCCGTCCCGCGATCGTCATCCAGACGTTGAAAACCATGATCAGCGCGCCGGAGAGATACATCAGGCCGCCAGCTGCCCGGATGAGGTACATCGGGAACATGGCCGAGACGACTTCCGAGAAGGCATAGACCAGATATCCGTCCGACCCGTACTCCCGCCACATCAAGCCCTGCATGATGCCGGAAACCCACATCGCGGAGGCATAAAAGACGATGCCGATCGTGGAGAGCCAGAAGTGCCAGTTCACCATTCTCAACGAATAGAGCCTTGGCTGCCCCCACAGTCTCGGCACGAGATAGTAGATGGAGGCAAATGTGATCATCCCGTTCCAGCCAAGCGCGCCGGAATGAACATGGCCAATGGTCCAGTCGGTATAGTGGGACAGGCTGTTGACTGCCTTGATCGAAAGCATCGGGCCTTCAAAGGTGCTCATGCCATAGAAGGCGAGGGCCATGACCATCATCCGGATGATGGGATCGGTGCGAATCTTGTCCCAGGCGCCGTTCAGGGTCATCAAGCCGTTGATCATGCCGCCCCAGCTCGGCATCCAC
>CAYSCC010000344.1:0-2523 GCA_964429375.1 uncultured Chakrabartia sp. | reverse complement strand
TGGCGCTGCGATGTTCCATCTCTTTACCCACGCCTTCTTCAAGGCGCTGCTGTTCCTTGGCGCGGGATCCGTCATCCATGCCATGCACCATGAGCAGGACATGCGGTATTACGGCGCGTTGAGGAAAGAGATCCCGTTGACCTTCTATGCCATGATGGCCGGCACGCTGGCGATTACTGGCGTCGGCATTGCGGGCGTATTCGGTTTTGCCGGTTTCTATTCCAAGGACGCCATTATCGAAGCAGCCTTTGCCAGCGGCACCGAAGCCGGAGGTGTCGCGTTTGCGGTTGCCGTATTCTCCGCGCTGTTGACGAGCTTCTATTCCTGGCGGCTGATCTTCCTGACCTTCTATGGCTCTCCGCGCTGGTCAGGGTCGGAGCATATCCAGCATGCCGCACATGGCCACGGACATGACGATCACGGTCATGATCATGGTCACCAGGACGATGGCACCGCCGGCTATCATCCGCACGAAAGCCCGGCGACGATGCTTGTCCCACTGGCATGCCTGACAGTTGGTGCGGTTTTTGCTGGCTGGTATTTCCACGATTGGTTCATCGGAGCCGAAACCGGTGGCGAATTCTGGAAAGGCAGCCTGGCCTTTGATGCTCACTTGATGCACGCCATGCACGAAGTGCCGGTCTGGGTGAAATATTCGGCGACTGTCGTGATGCTGGCGGGTCTGTTCATCGCCTGGATGGCCTACATCCGGGATACGACCATCCCGGCCCGGTTCACGGCCACGTTCAGCGGGCTTTACCAGTTCCTGCTCAACAAGTGGTATTGGGATGAGCTGTACGACCTCCTCTTTGTTCGTCCGTCACTCTGGATCGGACGGCAGTTCTGGCAGCGTGGGGATGTGGGAACCATCGACCGGTTCGGGCCGCATGGTGCGGCTGAACTTGTCCAGCAGGGCAGCCGTCTCGCGTCGCGATTCCAGACGGGCTACCTCTATTCCTATGCTTTTGTCATGCTGCTTGGCCTGTCAGGCCTCGCGACCTGGATGATCGTCAGATGAGCGGCTTTCCAATTCTCTCCATCATGATCCTGCTGCCCATCGTGGCCGCAGCCGTCATTCTCTTCCTGTCCGACAAGAACGCCCGCTGGACTGCGCTGGGGACGACACTCGTCCTGTTCGGCCTTGGTGTCCTGCTCTGGGGCCAATATGAGGTTGGCGGTCCGCAATGGCAGTTTGTCGAAAACTCGCCCATCTTTGGGCGTTTTGCATGGGCGCTTGGCATTGACGGCATCGCCCTGATGCTGATCGTTCTCTCCGTTTTTCTCATGCCGATCTGCGTTCTTGCGAGCTGGGATGCGATCGAGAAGCGCGTGCCTGAATATATGGCGGCCTTCCTCCTCATGGAATCGTTCATGATCGGAGTTTTCGCCGCCCAAGACCTGTTCCTTTTCTATGTGTTCTTTGAGGCCGGGCTGATCCCGATGTACCTGATCATCGGGATCTGGGGCGGCGTTGAGCGGATCAAGGCAAGCTACAAGTTCTTCCTTTATACCCTGCTCGGATCGGTGCTGATGCTTGTGGCCATGATGTACATGGTCGCAACCGCGGGCACGACGGACATCCCCACGCTGATGCAGTTCAATTTTGATCCTGCGGTCCAAAATTGGCTCTGGCTTGCCTTCTTCGCAAGCTTTGCTGTCAAGATGCCGATGTGGCCAGTCCATACCTGGTTGCCTGATGCGCACGTTCAGGCGCCTACGGCGGGCTCTGTCATTCTGGCAGGCGTCCTTCTGAAAATGGGCGGTTACGGCTTTGTCCGTTTCTCCTTGCCGATGTTCCCCGATGCTTCTGCCGCGCTGGTCTGGGTCGTCTTCGGTCTTTCAATGGTCGCAATCGTCTACACGTCGCTTGTCGCGCTTGTGCAGCAGGACATGAAGAAGCTGATTGCCTATTCGTCGGTCGCGCACATGGGCTTCGTCACAATCGGCCTGTTCACCTTCAACCGCCAGGGCATCGAAGGTGGCCTCATTGTCATGCTGGCTCACGGGCTGGTTTCGGCTGCGCTCTTCCTGTGCGTGGGCGTGATCTATGATCGGCTCCATACGCGGGAAATCGATCGTTACGGCGGGCTGTCCAACAACATGCCCTATTACGCGCTGTTCTTCATGTTCTTCACAATGGCGAGTGTCGGCCTGCCCGGTACTGCAAACTTTGTTGGCGAATTCCTGGCGCTGGTGGGTGCCTATAATGCAAACAGCTGGGTCGCTGCGGTCGCGACAACCGGCATCATTCTCGGCGCGGCCTACATGCTGTGGCTCTATCGGCGCGTCGCCTTCGGCGAAAGCAAGAATGCCGATGCTGCGGCCATGCCAGACCTGAACGCTCGGGAATGGGTGATGCTTGCTCCGATTGCTGCGGCGACCCTGTGGATGGGCATCTATCCGGAAAGCTTCATTGCGCCGATGCGTGCCGATGTTGGCTCCTTGCTTGCACGCGTGGCGGACTCAACTCCAGCCAGCGATGCCCAACTACAGATGGGCAAGCCAAAAGCTGCCGCGCATGGG
>CAYSCC010000343.1:0-2526 GCA_964429375.1 uncultured Chakrabartia sp. | reverse complement strand
GAATTTCTCGTAAGGTTGATCGCGCATTAAGCGTCTAACTTATCAGGCGCTTAGCGGGATGCGGGCAAGGTTTCGCTTTCGTCGAGACAGAGGACCACAGGATGACGACCCCACCAGTAACAATGGCATCGCGCGTATTTGCCGTGGATCGCCGATCATCGGAACGCGTTGACGTCGCGCTCTGGGTTCGGATTCGCGTTCAGGGCCAGCCAGAACATCCTGCACGAATCGCAAATATTTCGCGGACGGGTTTCATGGCGATGACCCCCTGCCCTGTTTATGACTATGCTCCGGTTCTGATCGAGCTGCCGAGAGTGGGATGGATACGAGCAACGACGCTCTGGTCACTTGGCGACAGGATTGGCGGAGAATTCGAACAGCCAATAGACGCTGGCGAATTTGCCAAGCTGCGGCCATTTTTCATTTAGGCTAGAATTGCGGAAATGAGGCAAATGACGGGTTCACTTTTTGAGGTTTGAATGACCGAAAGGCCAGGCGGCGGGGGAACGCTAACTGGAGAATGACGGGTGCGCACAACGCCAATATTGCCGAACGAAGCGCGTTCGCCTGAACGCAGGGCGCAGCCGCGCCATGGCGTGCTGTTTCGCACTGTTCTCATCGACTCAGAAATTGATGGCGAATCGGCCGAGATCATAAACATCGCGCCGACTGGCTTTCTCGCGCGCACGCGCATCACCCGCGCAAACGGGAGTTTCATTGAAATCGAGCTTCCAGGTCTTGGGCAGGCAAGAGCGCAAGTGGTGTGGTGCGGGAAAGGCCTGCTGGGTGCCCATTTCGAGCAGCCGATTTCGGACGCCGCATTTCACGACCTCATCCAGACCCTAACCTGACCGAACAAGCCCCACGGCGGCATCCCGCTCAAACAGGTAAAGTGCAAGGCGCGCGGCCTGCCCCCTTTCCCCTTCAAGTCCGCCATCGCGCTCAACCAGCAAGCGGGCATCATCTGTTGCAACCTGAATGAGTGAAGACACATGTTCCGGCGCCGCCAGCCGAAACTGCGCGTCCCCGGATTGGCGCAGACCCAGAATTTCGCCGGCACCGCGCAGGCGCAGATCTTCCTCTGCGATCCGAAAGCCGTCGTTCGTCTCTCGCATGAGCGCGAGCCGGGCACGTGCGGTTTCCGACAAGACCTCTCCCCTCAACAGCAGACAAACGGAATGATCGGAGCCGCGCCCTACTCTGCCGCGCAGTTGGTGAAGCTGCGCAAGCCCGAATCTTTCGGCATTTTCAATGATCATGAGCGTAGCTTTCGGAACATCCACCCCGACTTCGATCACAGTCGTGGCAACGAGGATGGACAGGTCTCCAGCCTGAAAGCGCTGCATGACCTCATCCTTCTCATGTCCCTTCATCCTCCCATGGACGAGGCCGATCCTGCCTCCAAACCGCAGGCGGAGCGACTCGGCCCGGGCTTCCGCTGCGGCCCTGTCACTGGTTTCGCTTTCTTCCACGAGTGGACAAACCCAATAGCCCTGTCCGCCTGCAGCAATATGCCGCGCCAGCCCGTCCACGACTTCCGACATCCGTTCAACGGACATGACTCGCGTATCGATGGGCTGGCGACCCGGCGGCATTTCGTCCAGCCTGCTGATGTCCATTTCGCCATAATGCGTCAGTGTGAGCGTGCGAGGAATTGGCGTAGCCGTCATCACCAGCAAATGGGGCGGAGAGTCGGCCTTCTGTGAAAGGAGCAGCCGTTGTGCAACGCCAAACCTGTGCTGCTCGTCGATTATAGCAAGCGCCAGATTCTTGTATGTGACAGCTTCCTGGAAAATGGCATGCGTTCCCACGAGAATATGAATCGATCCGTCCGCAAGGCCCATTAAGGTTGCTTCACGGGCGCGCCCCTTGTCCCGGCCTGTCAGGATCGCGATATTGACCGGGAGCCCGGCCAGTTGCAGGCGCAAGGTCTCGTAATGCTGCCGGGCCAGAATTTCCGTGGGTGCAAGCAGTGCGCCTTGGGCACCACATTCCACTGCGACCAGCAGAGAATACAGCGCAACAAGGGTTTTTCCCGAGCCAACGTCTCCTTGCAACAGCCGCACCATTGGTGTTCGCTGGGCCATATCGCTTTCGATTTCGGAGATGGTTCGCCTTTGCGCGCCTGTCAGCGTGTAAGGCAGCTTCAGCATCGCCCGCAGGCTGCCATTGCCCGAAAGGGGCATGCCTTTGCGCCGCCGGGATGACGCTCGCACCAGCATGAGGGCGAGCTGATTGGCAAAAAGCTCGTCATACGCCAGCCGTTCACGGGCGCCTTGATGTCCTGGGTTTGTGTGCAATGCCTTCAAGGCCGGCAGCCAACCTATCCAGCCGCGGCGTTCACGCAGGCCCGGCTCGACCCATTCCGGGAAATCCGGGGCGCGGGGCATCGCCTGCCAAACCAGCTGGCCAAGCCGTTTGGACGTGATGCCTTCCGAAAGCGGATAGACAGCCTCGGTCTCGGGCACTTTTGACGCGTCGTCCGCCGCAACCACATGATCCGGGTGAATAATCTGCCATTCCTGC
>CAYSCC010000342.1:0-2528 GCA_964429375.1 uncultured Chakrabartia sp. | reverse complement strand
GCATTGACTGGTACAGTTCAAAGCCAACCTCCCGAATGTGGCCGGATTGCTCATCTCCCAGCAGATTGCCGGCTCCCCGGATGTCGAGGTCGTGGCTCGCCAGCTGAAAACCGGCTCCCAGATTGTCGAGATCGGACAAGACCTTGAGGCGCTTTTCCGCCGTTTCAGTCATGATGCGACCCGGCGGCGTGGTCAGATAGGCATAGGCTCGTATCTTGGCCCGGCCAACGCGACCGCGAAGCTGGTAGAGCTGGGCAAGGCCAAAACGGTCAGCGCGGTGGATGATCATTGTGTTGGCGCTGGGAATGTCCAGGCCGCTCTCGACGATGGTGGTCGAAATCAGGACATCATATTTGCGATCGTAGAAGGCTGACATACGGTCTTCGACATCGCCTGCCGCCATTTGGCCATGCGCCACGACATAGGTGAGTTCCGGGACATGTTGGCGAAAGAAGTCCTCGATATCGGGAAGGTCTGCGATGCGCGGTGTTACGAAAAAGCTTTGGCCGCCGCGGTAATGTTCGCGCAGGAGCGCTTCTCGCAACACGACCGGATCCCAAGGCATGACATAGGTCCTGACGGCAAGGCGATCGACCGGCGGGGTCTGGATGACTGACAATTCCCGCAGGCCCGACATCGCCATTTGCAATGTCCTTGGAATCGGTGTCGCGGTGAGAGTGAGCATATGAACGTCCGTCTTGAACGTCTTCAGCCGTTCCTTGTGGACTACGCCAAACCGCTGCTCCTCATCAACAATGACGAGCCCAAGGCGTTTGAAATCGATGCCCTTGGCAAGCAGAGCGTGCGTGCCGACGACAATATCGACCGTACCATCCGCCAATCCGTCGCGACATGCCCGGGCCTCTGCAGCTGGAACGAGCCGTGACAAACGTCCCACCTTGACCGGGAATCCGTGAAACCGTTCAACGAAATTGCTGTAGTGCTGGCGTGCAAGCAGGGTTGTGGGGCAGATCAGGGCGACCTGCATCCCAGCCATTGCCGCAATGCAGGCAGCGCGCAACGCGACTTCGGTTTTGCCGAATCCGACATCTCCGCACACAAGCCGATCCATGGGCTTGCCAGCGGACAGGTCCTGGATGACATCGCCAATTGCCCGGTCCTGGTCATCTGTCTCGTTATAGGGGAAGCGATCGACAAAGGCCGGGTAGGCACTCGTATCGGGTGCCGCGACCTCGGCAAGACGAAGCGCGCGCGCTGCCGCTGTCGCCATCAACTCCCCTGCAATCTCGCGAATGCGCTCCCTCATGCGGGCTTTGCGAGTTTGCCAGGCAACGCCGCCGAGCTTGTCGAGGGGCACGCCCTCGCTTTCGCTGCCATATCTGGAAAGCACGTCGATATTTTCGACCGGCACATAGAGCTTGTCGCCGCCCGCATAGCTCAGGGCGACGCAGTCATGTGGGGCATTGCCGACCGGAATTGACGTCAATCCATCATAACGACCTATGCCGTGTTCGGCATGCACGACAAGGTCTCCGAGGGTTAACGTTGCCAGCTCGTTGAGAAAGGCATCGGCGCTTTTCCGGCGCTTTGCGCGTCGAACGAGCCGGTCTCCCAGCAGGTCCTGTTCTGTCAGCAAGGCAAAGCGAGGGGTCGAAAACCCGTGGTCCAGCGGGAGCACAACAATCGCTGTCAGCTTTTCGGCCGCGATGCCCTGGGCCTGTTGCCAAGTGTCCGCCAGCCTTGCTCCGGTCAGTCCGTGATCGGCCAGGAGCCCAATCAATCTTTCGCGAGACCCGGCTGAATAGGATGCAAGGATGACGCCTCTGCCTTCCGTCTCCTGTAGCCGAACATGTGCCACGGCGGCCTCATAGACATTGGCCCCGTGCGTGCGTTCCGGCGCAAAATCCCGGGCCGGGGCAATTGCAAAGTCAACAACAGTGCGCGACGCTGGCTCGGAAAAGGGCGATACCAGATGAACGGGGGCCGCCTCGACAACGGCCTCCCATTCCTCAGGCGTCAAATACAGCGAATCTGGCGACAACGGGCGATAACTTCCCGGATCACTGCTGAGCGCCCGGACCCGGTTGGCATGATAGTCATTGATGGCTTCGAAACGTGCCTGCGCCGCAGCGGGGACGCCGGAATCGCGGACGATGGTGCATTCGGGACCCACATAATCCAGGAACGTCGTCAGCCGCTCTTCAATGAGCGGAAGCCAATGATCCATCCCCGCAAGCCTGCGTCCATCGGAGACGGCCTGATACAGCGGATCACCGGTTGCTGTGGCGCCAAAGATTTCGCGGTATCGGCTGCGGAACCGCTTTATTCCGCCTTCATCGAGAAGAGCCTCCGATGCCGGCAGCAGGGAAAATTGTTCGACGCGCCCAACGGTACGCTGGTCTGCGGGGTCGAATGAGCGAATGCTCTCGATTTCGTCTCCAAAGAAATCGAGCCGGAGCGCGTGGGATTCACCGGAAGGAAACAGGTCAACAAGGCTGCCCCGGATCGCAAACTCTCCAGCATCGGCCACAGTATCGCTGCGAACATAGCCGTTGGTGAGAAGCAAT
>CAYSCC010000341.1:0-2533 GCA_964429375.1 uncultured Chakrabartia sp. | reverse complement strand
CGCGATAAGCTGATCACGCTTGACGCCCGCCATGTCGCGCTCCTAAGGGGCCCATTCCTTTGTGAAGAGCGGCCGAATGGCCGTTGTGGCGATCGTAGCTCAGTTGGTTAGAGCGCCGGTTTGTGGTACCGGAGGTCGCGGGTTCGGATCCCGTCGATCGCCCCATTTTCCCTTGAGAATCCATTTTTGAAAGATTATTTCGCTGCTTCGAAATTATCGAACACGCGATGGAGCCTGCTGATGACTTCCCCTTGGGATATGCCTGATTTTGACGATCATGAGTCCCTGCACTTCGTTCGCGATGCACGATCTGGCTTGGCAGCGATCATTGCGATTCATTCGACTCACCTCGGTCCGGCGGGAGGTGGTGCGCGGTTCTGGCATTATTCAACCAATGCTGCTGCTGTCACGGATGCTCTCCGCCTGTCGCGCGGCATGAGCTACAAGAACGCGATGGCCGGGCTGGCCATGGGTGGCGGCAAGGCTGTCATCATTGCTGATGCCGCGGGTACGAAAACCCCAGAAATGATTGCTGCGTTTGCACAGGCAATCGATTCGCTGGGTGGCAAGTATGTGACCGCGCAGGATGTCGGCATGTCTGCGGCAGACATGATCGCCATTTCCAAGGGCACCCGTTTCGTTTCCGGGCTCCCGCCCAGGGATGGGGGCGCCGGGGGTGATCCAGGGCCAACCACCGCAACCGGCGTCTTCCTGGGGATCAAGGCGGCGGTCCGTCGGGTTCTGGGCAAGGACGATCTGGCAGGGGTGCATATTGCAATACAGGGCGCTGGCAGTGTTGGCGGGGGCGTAGCGCGTCATGCCGCAGCCGCCGGCGCGCGTATTACGATTGCGGACACGAACGATGCACTCGTGCGCAAGCTGGCTGGTGAACTTGGTGCGCAAACAGTTGCGCCGGCAGACATCATGACGGTCGAAGCAGATGTTTTCAGCCCTTGCGCACTTGGTGCAATCCTGACGGAAGACAGTATTGCAAAGCTCCAAGCTCCAATCGTTGCGGGAGGGGCAAACAACCAGCTTGCCACGCCATCGGATGGAGACCGCCTTCATGCGCGGGGCATCCTTTATGCGCCGGACTATGTGATCAATGCAGGCGGAATCATCAATGTGGCGCTCGAGTATCTGAGCGGCGCAGACCGCAATGCCGTTGATGCAAAGGTCATGCAGATTCCTGACAGGCTCAATGCAGTATGGGATGGTAGCAAGGCCAGCGGCCAGAATCCTGCACGGGTCGCAGATGCCATGGCGCAGCGGCTGATCGGGAGAGGTTGACCAATCTCCCTTTCCGCGAACGTCTTCATGGTTTAGAGGACGCCGCGATGCATGTTTTAGCCAACCCAGCACGCTTCCTGAAGATCGCCCGCCCGTTGACCCCTGTGTTGGGGTGGCTTGGCGCCGCACTCATCCTTGCAGGGGCCTATGCGGGCCTCTTCGTGACCCCGCCTGACTATCTGCAGGGGGAAACGGTGCGCATCCTGTATGTCCATGTGCCAGCAGCGTGGCTGGGTATGGCAGGGTGGAGCGGGATTGCTATCGCCAGCATTACCCAGATCGTTTGGAGACACCCGTTGGCGGGTATCGCGGCACGTGCCATCGCGGTGCCCGGGGCGCTGTTTACGGCCCTCTGCCTCGCTACCGGCTCGCTCTGGGGCCGACCGGCTTGGGGCACATGGTGGGAATGGGATGGCCGCATGACGTCCATGCTGGTGCTCCTGTTCCTCTATTTCGGTTATATTTCACTGGCCAATGCTGGAGAGGATCGAACGTCCGTCAGCCGCGTGACCGCGATTTTCGGAATCGTCGGCGCGATCAACATTCCGGTCATCAATCGTTCAGTTGTCTGGTGGAAGTCCCTGCATCAAGGGCCAAGCATCACGATGAAGGGATCGACAATCGCTCCGGAACTCCTTTGGCCGCTCGGCCTGACGACGCTCGGCTTTTCGCTGCTCTTCGCGGCGATAGTCTTGATGCGGATGCGGGCCAATCTTGCCGAGGTCAAGGTTGAGGCCCGTTTGCGCCGGTTGGCGTCCGCATGAACCCTTGGCCATTCGTGATTTCAGCCTATGTGCTGACCGGGCTTGGAGCCTTGATGGTTACCGGATGGAGCCTGATGGCGATGCGCCGCGCGGAAAAAAAGGTCGACGATCTGTGAAGCCAAAACACCAAAGGCTGACACTGGCCGTTGCTGCCCTTGTCACGGTGATTGGTGCCGGGTTGCTCGCTGTTTCGGCATTGGGTGACCGAGCAGCTTATTTCTATTCGCCAGCCGATCTCGCCAAATCTCGACCCGGACCAGATGATGCGATCCGGCTTGGCGGCATGGTTGCGGCAGGGTCGATCGTGCACGAAGCTGATGGCGTCACGATCCGGTTTGTCGTTGAGGATGGGTCATTCACGACTCCAGTGCGATTCAAGGGTATTGTCCCGGACCTGTTCAAGGAAAAGTCTGGGGTTGTTGCGGAAGGAAAATTGGGCGCCGACGTGTCGGTCGAGCAAGGTTACGCCGCCGCGCGCG
>CAYSCC010000340.1:0-2567 GCA_964429375.1 uncultured Chakrabartia sp. | reverse complement strand
GCCCGGATGGAGCAGGTGCTGGGCTATGCGCTGTTCGAGCGCGACAAGGGCCGCCTGACGGCGAACGCCGCCCCGCCCCGTATCATCAAACTTTCGCGTATCTGCGATCACGTCTTCAGATCCCGCGCCCTTTTGGGCCCGCGCAAAGACCACGGTGCCCACGGGTTTGTGCTCGCTCCCACCATCCGGTCCAGCAATTCCTGTAATCGCTACCGCAACATCGGCATTGGATCGCGTGAGAGCGCCTTGAGCCATGGCCCATGCAGTGGCGATGGAGACAGCGCCAAAAGTCTCGAGAATGTTCGAGTCAACGGCCAGCATTTCCATTTTCGCGTCGTTCGAATAGGTGATGAAACCAGCGTCAAACACCGCAGAAGACCCGGCAATCGCGGTCAATGCCGCAGACACCAGGCCTCCCGTGCAACTTTCCGCCACCACGATGCGACGCCCTGCCGCCAGATTTGCAGCAATCACCCGTCGGGCCTGTTCTATCAGGACAGGATCAAGACAATCGTCCATACGTCAATCCCCGTTTGCCGGAACCGGGCACATTTTGAAGGGTGACTTTTTCTGTTTCTCAGCCTGCCCGAGTTCCATAAGTGTCGTGATCAACAGGGCCATGTTCCGTGTGGGCAACGGCTGAAGAATATCGACAATACGATCCACTTTCGTACAGTCTGAAGGTTTCAGCTTTTCGACAAGTCCCGTACTGATTGCTCCATCGATCAAGCCCTTGGCAACGGAGTCACCCAGAGCCTTGGCAACCTCAAGCCCAGCCATCTTGTCAAAGGCGAGGCGCGCCATTGGCCACGCCTTGTCAGCATCGACCTGATACCGTGCGGCAATGACCGGTCCGGATTGGACCAGAGCGGTGGTTGCCGGCAGCACAGGCGTGCATTTGCTCGTTACTGCCCGAACTGCGGTTGGGAGCGCAAAGGTAACAAGTGCTTCCGCTTCCTGCTGATTAAGGCAGGATTGCGCGATCGCCTGGTTTGGCGCCAATACGAGGGCTGCACAAAGAAGCCGTGGTAACATGCTCATATCCTTATCGTCGCTATTGCCTGGGCGGCAATTCCTTCTCGCCTGCCAGTCAGCCCGAGACCTTCCGTGGTTGTGGCCTTGACGCTTGTCCGCCCCATATCGATGCCAAGCAGCTCCGCCAATCGTCCCCGCATCCTGTCACGCAAGGGCCCGATTTTGGGCGCTTCGCAGATGATGGTGAGATCGACATGGTCGATTGTGCCGCCGCCTGCAGCGACCAGCGATCGGGCATGGTCGACAAACACGGATGATGGGGCCCCTTTCCACCGGGGATCACTAGGGGGAAAGTGCTGACCGATGTCACCTTCACCAATCGCGCCAAGGATGGCATCGACAACTGCGTGCAGGGCCACATCTGCATCTGAATGCCCGGCTAGCCCAAAATCATGTTCAACCTTGATGCCACACAGCCAGAGTTCCTTGCCGCGTTCAAGCTTGTGAACATCAAACCCCATGCCGGTCCTCACGGACAGAAGCTGCTTTCGGGCCGTGACGAAATCGCCTGAATGGGTCACTTTCTCAAGAGCTGGATCGCCGTCCACAATCACAACGTCAAAGCCGGCGGCTCGCGCAATCTGTGCGTCATCGGTCGCAATTCCGCCATTCCAACGCTCATGTGACGTCATGATGGCATCAAACCGAAACGCCTGAGGCGTCTGGATTCGCCAGAGTCCGGATCGGTCCACCGTATCGCTCAGCATGCCATCTCCTCGAGCGAGCGTATCGACAACTGCCAGCGCAGGAACTGCTCCATCTGCCTGATCAAGCGCTGCAAGGAGCCGGTCGATGACGAGGGCAGGCAGGAAGGGGCGGGCGGCATCATGAATCAGCACCCTGGTGATGCCTTGCCCCGCAAGCGCGGTAAGGCCGGCCCGCACGGAATCCTGACGTTCGGCGCCACCGATGACAAGGTGCGCAACAGGACGGCTTCCGAGCGCCTGAAGTGCCATGTCTTGCTGGCCTGCACCTACGACAACGCAGATGGCCGCAATGTCTGGGTGGTTCAGAAACGTGTCAAACGAATGCGCCACCAGAGCCTTGTCGCCAAGCTGCACAAATTGCTTTGGGATCGCACTGCCCGCACGATCACCCTTGCCAGCAGCAACAATCAGGGCAGCGTTAGTCATGGCGGGCCCTTAGCTTTGTCATGGTCCACGCGGAAGGGGTGTTGCACCGCAGCATGGAAATGGATAGTGAAGTGCTGAAATTTTAGGCAAAACATGCGAAAATTGCAGCCCATCTCCATTGGCCCGGTAAAAATCGAGGCACCCGTGATCCTTGCGCCAATGACTGGCGTAACGGATATGCCGTTCCGCACACTTGTGCGGCGCTTTGGTTCCGGCCTCAATGTGACGGAGATGATCGCAAGTCAGGCCATGATTCGTGAAACGCGCCAGTCTTTGCAGAAAGCGGCGTGGCACAGCGTCGAGGAGCCGGTTTCCATGCAGCTCGCCGGTTGTGCGCCAGCGGAAATGGCTGATGCGGCGAAGCTGAACGAAGATCGTGGTGCTGCCATCATTGACATC
>CAYSCC010000339.1:0-2585 GCA_964429375.1 uncultured Chakrabartia sp. | reverse complement strand
CTTGTCCTGAATATAATGGCGGAACCAAAAGACGGGCAGGATGAGCAACGCTGCAAGCAAGCCGTTGCGCAATGTGCCTTCGCCCCAGACGTCTGCGCCAGCGCCCATGAAAGCCATATTGACGAAGCCGAAGGTTGCCGCGAGCGCCAGGAGCCATGTCGGGCACCGGAAAGGCCGTGCCCATTGGCCGCGATCCATCCGATGGATCCAGCCCGCCTGAAGGTTCAGGAAGTTGAAAATGAAATAGCAAACGTTTGAAATCATCAGGACTGCGAAATAGTCTGATGCGAGCAGCAAGATCAGGTTGAACCCGAGGTCGGTCCACATGGCAGCCGTCGGGGCGCCGTGCTGATTGACCTTCGACAGGTATCTCGGCAGCCAACCATCAACAGAAGCCTGGTACAATGTGCGGGACGATCCCAGCATTGACGTCATGACGATCAGCAAAAGGGCAAGGATAAGCATCGCGACAAATACGTTTGTCACAATGGCGCCGCCGCCGACGATCTTGGCGAGGGCAAGCGCCACGCCAGACCCATCATAGATTTTCGGATCAAGCATGGCATCCAGACCCAAGGACGCCTGGAAGGCAAGGGGCACCAGCGTAAAAATAACGATGCACAGCAGTCCTGCTGCCATGATCGCTCTGACTGTGTCACGGCGCGGGTTGCTGAAATCCCGCGTATAGCAAACGGCAGTCTCAAAACCGTAGGTCGACCAGCCCGCGCCGAACAAGGCGCCGGCAAGAACCGTCAGCCCGATTGCGTTCCAGCTTCCAAAGCTAAGATCGCCCGCAGCATCTCTGATTAACGGGAGCAAGGGCAGCAGGTGGTCTGAGGGCAAGTCTCCCGACAGGATCGGCACAAGGCCGACCAGAATCAAGGGAGACAGACAAATGATCCCAAGGGCCTTCTGAAAGCTTGCGGCTCTCGATGCCCCATGATGCTGCAGCGCAAAGGTCAGCAGGAGGAAGCACGTCGCGATAATGGAGACAAAATTGATCCGAAGGTGCAGCCCATCCCTTATGAAGTCGAGGTCAAGCAGGGTGATGCGCCATGTGTTGATCGCCGCATCCGGTGCAAACAGGCTTGCCATGACATAGCCGGCACCCAGGCTGGTTCCCAGAGCCATGACCGGAGACCAGGCAAGCCAGTTGCACCAGACGGACACTGGAGCAATGAACTTGCCATAGGGCAGCCAGGCCGCGGCCCCATAGACAGACGCCCCGCCGGACTTGTGAGGATACAGGCCGGCGATCTCCGCATAAACGAATGCCTGAATGAAGCCCATTCCGATTGAAACAATCCAGACGAGCCAGCTAGGCTGGCCAATGATCGTTGCGATGCCCCCCATGGTGAGCAACACCCCGGCGGGCACGCCACTCGAGGCCCAGAAAGCATCAACCCACGTCAGCTGCCGCTTGAGAGACGGATGCGTCGAAATACCTTCATCCGCGTGTTGATCCATTGGCTCCAGCCTCTTCATTCAGTGGCAGCAAAGCGAGCCGAAGCCGAGCTCAAATCGGATCTCACGCGAATGCCCATTCACTCTTCAATGGCCGGGGGGTTAACGGCCGAAATTGTAGCGCATCGAAACTCCCCAGGTCACGGGCTTTGCATAGACACCCAGTGAGTCTCCCCAGAAAAGTGAGCCATCAAATGCATATACACGATATTTGCGCTTGAAGATGTTGTTCGCAAAGACAGCGATATCGAGCTTGCCGTCGCCCGGCCTGAAACCAAGCCTGACATTCTCCACATGATATGATCCTTCCCGTTCAACCGGGGCGCACAGCACCGTGAAGCAGAATTTTCCGGAATAGAGCGCGTCGGCCTGGATCGAGGCCCGTCCTCCTGCCGCATCGAACTCATAACGCACAAGCGCATTCCCGGAGAATCCGGGTGCCTGCGGGAGGTCGTGGTTCTGGACTGTGACGCCATCAGGCAGAAGGACATTCTTGACCTTGCTGTCTTGCCAAGCGGCATTGAGCTGGATTGTCAGGCCATCGATCGGACGTGTCGTGAACTCAGCCTCAATACCCTTGTTGGAGGCAGGAAGGTTGCGCACGAGTTGCGTGAACCCGACCTGCACAAAGGCCTGATAGTCGTGATACTTGTAATAGAAGGCAGCCAGGTTCAGCTCTGTCCGGGGCCCAAGCTTGGTCTTCAGGCCAACTTCATAGGCATCGAGCTTTTCCGGGTCATATGGGATATTGTTGAGCGTATCGATGACCGCCTGTCCAAGAAACGGCGTTCCCGTCGAGAAGGTGAATCCCCCCGATTTGCTGCCGCGATTGTAGCTTGCATAGACAAGCGTGTCAGGGCTTGGCTTCCAGTCAATGCCAAGCCTTGCCGTCAAGCCATTGAAACTTGGGCTCGCTGCTGAAGGGGTGACTGTGACGCCCGTCAGTGGTGTCGTGCCTGTGGGGTCGTTATAGCTGATCTGATCGGGGCCCCAATGCAGGGTCAGGCCGGAAAATTGCTCGCTTGCAGAGTAACGACCGCGCTTGCTGTCATGCCAGTACCGCAAGCCGGCAATCAGCTTGAGCGTGTCGCTGACCTTGAATTCGTCCTGTGCGAAGAATG
>CAYSCC010000338.1:0-2588 GCA_964429375.1 uncultured Chakrabartia sp. | reverse complement strand
TCGACCTACCCTGTCCGGCGCGAGATCCGGACGATGATGTACTCGGCGCTTGCCGCCTGACTTTTGAGGAGCACCCAAATGCAGTCCGTTTCGACCCACATAGAGGGCGATGTCCTGGTCGTTCTTGTGAACAATCCTCCCGTGAACGCCCTGAGCTGGCACGTCAGGCAGGGCCTGAAGGACGGCTTTGAGCAAGGCCTTGCAGATCCGGCAATCAAGGCGATTGTCCTGCGCTGTGAGGGACAGACCTTCATCGCGGGTGCTGACATCACTGAATTCGGCAAGCCGCCGCAAGGCCCTGATTTCGCGTCGGTTCTCAATCAGATGGAAACGGCATCCAAGCCTATCATTGCCGCAATCCACGGGACCGCGCTTGGCGGTGGTCTGGAAACAGCCCTGTGTTGTCACTACCGCATTGCCGTTCCGTCCGCAAAGCTTGGCGTGCCCGAGGTCAAACTTGGCCTTTTGCCCGGTGGTGGTGGCACTCAGCGCCTGCCCCGTGTCGTCGGCATTGAGCAGGCCGCAGTCATGTGCAGCCTCGGCGAACCCATTTCGGCAAAGAAGGCCCTTGAAACCGGGCTGGTCGATGCTCTTGCGCAAGAGAATGATCTGGCGGGTGACGCCCTGCGTTTTGCAAGGGACATGATCGCCAAGGGCCCCCGGCCGACGCGCGACCGGCCAGTGACAGGCGATATCGGCATTGTCGAGAAACTGAAGGCGGAAAATGGGCGCAAATGGAAGGGCTTCGATGCACCCTATGCCAATTTGCGCTGCGTCGAGGCGGCCGCTGCGCACGCCAATATCGACGATGGCCTCAAGGTCGAACGGGAAGAGTTTCTGAAACTGATGGCGGGTAGCCAGTCAGCTGCGCAGCGTCACATGTTCTTTGCCGAACGGCAGGCCGCAAAGATCGATGGGCTTCCGAAAGACACAAGCCTTCGCGAAATCCGCAAGGTCGGGGTGATCGGCGCCGGCACGATGGGCGGTGGCATAACGATGAATTTCCTCGCGACTGGTATTCCTGTCACGATTGTCGAAATGCAGCAGGACGCGCTCGATCGCGGCGTCGGCATCATCCGCAAGAATTATGAGGCCTCAGCGGCGAAGGGGCGGTTCACGCAGGAAAAGGTCGAGCAGATGATGGGCTTGCTGACGCCCAGCCTTTCGCTCGACGATCTGGCGGAGTGCGATCTCATCATCGAGGCGATTTACGAGAATATGGATGTCAAGAAAGAGGTGTTCGGCAAGCTTGACCGGATCGTGAAACAAGGCGCGATCCTCGCTTCCAACACATCATATCTCGACGTGAACGAAATCGCGTCTGCCACCGCACGGCCGCAGGACGTGCTGGGCATGCATTTCTTCTCCCCTGCCAATGTGATGAAACTTCTGGAAGTCGTGCGGGGCGACAAGACTGCTCCCGACGCTCTGGCGACCGCGATGTCGATCGGCAAGAAGATCGGCAAGATTGCTGTTGTCGCGGGCGTCTGCCACGGCTTTATTGGCAATCGCATGCTCTCGAAGCGCCAGGCTCCAGCCAACGCCCTGCTCATGGAAGGTGCGCTGCCGGAGCAGGTGGACAAGGTCTTCACCGATTTCGGCATGCCCATGGGTCCCTTCCAGATGAGCGATCTCGCAGGCCTCGATATCGGTTGGCACCGCGACCCTTCAAAGGTCGAAACCTTGCGCGATGCCTTGTGTGCGG
The DNA here is from genome assembly GCA_964429375.1 of uncultured Chakrabartia sp. Taxonomy (GTDB): domain Bacteria; phylum Pseudomonadota; class Alphaproteobacteria; order Sphingomonadales; family Sphingomonadaceae; genus Aquisediminimonas. The sequence continues at coordinate 883 of CAYSCC010000338.1, read as the reverse complement.
CCGGCCGCTTCGGCCAGAAAAATGGCAAGGGCTTTTACGATTATGACGAGAAGCGCAACCGCACGCCGAGCGCCGAAGCCAATGCCATTATCGAGGATTTCCGGGCGCGTTCCAATATGCCGAAACGCGACATCAGCGATCAGGAAATCATCGAGCGGTGCATCTACCCCATGGTCAACGAAGGATATCTGATCCTCGAAGAAGGCAAGGCGCAGCGCGCGTCCGACATCGATGTCGTCTGGGTTTATGGGTATGGTTGGCCAGTCTATCGCGGCGGTCCGATGTTCTGGGGCGATCTCGAAGGAGCAGGCAAGATTGTTTCCGCTCTTGAAAAGCAGGGTATCAAAGTTGCCGATTCGCTGAAGGCAAAGGCCTGACGAACCTTTCTGCCAGATGAACCGATTGAGTCTGACGACGAGTCGTTTCGAGTAAAACGACTCGTCCCGGTTCGGGTTCGATCCACCGATGAGTGCTTGGTCAGACGGCCCATCACGGGCACACCGGCCCCAAGGGAATATGGGTTGGGGTCGCACTCAAGTGAAGTTTGTAGCCAGAACTGTTTTTGCAGCATTGATTGCCTCAAGCGTCGTTCCGACGGCAGCGCAGGCCAGCCGCTATCTGCAATGTGTGCCGTTTGCACGCGAAGCATCAGGCATCGATATTCGCGGTAATGCGAAGACCTGGTGGCATCAGGCCGAAGGTCGTTACGAACGTGGAAACACGCCTCGCGAAGGCTCAGTGCTCACCATGCCCGGCTATGGCCGGATGGGCTACGGGCATGTCGCCATGGTCAGCAAGGTCGTGAACGACCGCGAAATTCTTCTGACTCATGCGAACTGGTCTCGCCGCGGCGGCATCGAACGCGACGTACGTGCGATTGACG